>NZ_JBFRTQ010000068.1:0-16542 GCF_041474195.1 Vibrio sp. 10N.222.52.C3
TATCTCGTATCTCGTATCTTCTTAAAGCTTACGTAAACCAGTTAGGGCTTTCTCTAGCCTTCTTTCCATTGGCGCCGAGATATCCATCTTCTCTTCACTACCTGGGTGTGTGAACTTGATGTTTGCTGCATGTAGGAACAGACGATCAAGACCAACCTTACCCGTGTAAGCGTCAAAACGACGATCACCGTAGCGATCATCCCAAGCAATTGGGTGACCAGTATACTGAGCGTGCACACGAATTTGGTGTGTTCGGCCTGTAATTGGGCTTGCTTGAATCAACGTCGCCTCTTGGAATTTTTCTAAAACCTTAAAACGGGTTTCAGAAGCTTTACCATTCGGGTTAACTCGAACAATGCTGTTCACTTCATTTTTCAACAAAGGTGCGTTGACGACTTTGCAGCTGTTCTTCCATTCGCCCATAACTAAAGCGAAGTAGTATTTTTGAACCGTTTTTTCACGGAACTGTGCTTGAAGGTGTCTTAGCGCCGAGCGCTTCTTAGCAACAAGCAAAATGCCAGACGTATCTCTATCGATACGGTGCACTAATTCAAGAAAACGAGCATCAGGGCGAAGAGCACGTAATGCTTCAATCGCGCCAAATTTTAATCCGCTACCACCATGAACAGCAGTGCCAGACGGTTTGTTAAGAATTAGCATGTGATCATCTTCATAAATGATGCACTGTTCTAATTCTGAAACCTTGTTGAGTTTCGTGCTCGGCACGTTCTCTTCTGTTTTCTCTTCAATAGTAACCGGAGGGATACGAACTAAATCGCCAGCTTTTAGTTTGTACTCAGCCTTAATGCGTTTTTTATTTACGCGGACTTCGCCTTTACGCACGATTCGGTAAATCATGCTTTTCGGGATGTTTTTTAATTGGTTGCGTAAGAAGTTATCAATACGCTGACCAGCCATATCTTCGTCAATGTCGACGAATTGGACTTGGGTTCTAATTTCGCTCATTGCGCTATTGTATCACTGTCACTTTTGATAATTGAGATTTTCTTAGCCCTATTCCGAACTTATTTATCCCTAATCCTTACCGATCTATCCCAAAATGGTCGCCGAAGTTCTATATTTCTTTGATTCTTCGAACAAAAAAGCACCAAGATTCCTGCAAATTAAAATATCAATTGATAAATTATTTATAGACAGTGAGTTAGAGCTATCAAAACCCAAACAAAAACTGTTTTTTTTACAGCATTCCGACAAAGCAGATTGCTGTGTTTACCGACCGCTGCTATAGTTCACAGCTGCTATCAGTGGTTTGACTATTATTTAAACAGCTAACCATTCATAAGCAAGTAAATGAGTAGATAACTCAGATTAGACAGTGCTGCAATCGGCGTAAGACACGGTCAACTGAGTTCCTTATCGCTCTACTCACGTACACTCATGTTGAGTATTCACCGCCACATCGCGGATCATAGGCTAACTCCCTATGATGACTGACGTGCCCCAGAGCATCCCTCTCCAGCCGGGAGGCTGCACCGATAAAGCCATGGGATCTGGCACCATGAGAAACGAAATAAAGCGATAAGAACAATGATGAAAATAAGAAAAGACAATGAGAACTTCTAAATGAAAAGAATGTTAATTAACGCAACTCAAAAAGAAGAGTTGCGTGTCGCTTTGGTTGATGGCCAACGACTGTTCGATCTAGATATCGAAAGTCCAGGTCACGAGTCAAAGAAAGCGAATATCTACAAAGGACGTATTACCCGTATTGAACCAAGCCTAGAAGCGGCATTCGTTGATTACGGCGCAGAACGTCACGGTTTCCTCCCTCTTAAAGAAATTGCCCGCGAATACTTCCCTGAAGGTTATACATACCAAGGCCGTCCTAGCATTAAAGAAGTGCTAAAAGAAGGCCAAGAAGTAATCGTACAAGTAGAGAAAGAAGAACGTGGTAGCAAAGGTGCTGCACTGACAACTTTCATCTCTTTGGCTGGTAGTTACTTAGTTCTTATGCCTAATAACCCTCGTGCTGGCGGTATTTCTCGTCGTATCGAAGGTGATGAACGCACTCAACTGAAAGCAGCATTAAGCACTCTTGAGCTTCCTCAAGGTATGGGCTTAATCGTGCGTACAGCGGGTGTTGGCAAAAGCGCAGAAGAGCTAGAGTGGGACCTGAATGTTCTATTGAACCATTGGGGCGCTATCAAGCAAGCTTCTGATTCAAATGCAGCTCCTTTCCTAATTCACCAAGAGAGTAACGTTATTGTTCGCGCAATTCGTGACTACCTACGTCGTGATATTGGCGAGATTCTAATCGACAGCAATACTATTTTTGAACGTGCACAAGCGCACATTCAATTAATACGCCCAGATTTCATGAATCGCGTTAAGAAATACGATGGTGAAGTGCCACTATTCAGCCATTACCAGATTGAAAGCCAGATCGAATCTGCTTTCCAACGTGAAGTTCGTCTTCCATCTGGTGGTTCTATCGTAATCGACCCAACAGAAGCACTGACTTCTATCGATATCAACTCTGCTCGTGCAACAAAGGGCGGCGATATTGAAGAAACAGCACTTAACACTAACCTAGAAGCTGCCGATGAAATTGCACGTCAATTACGTCTACGTGACCTAGGTGGTCTTGTTGTAATCGACTTTATCGATATGACCCCGGTTCGCCACCAACGCGAAGTAGAAAGCCGTCTACGTGATGCCGTTCGTTTAGATCGCGCACGTGTTCAGATTGGTCGTATTTCTCGCTTTGGTCTTCTAGAGATGTCTCGTCAACGTTTGAGCCCATCACTAGCAGAAGCAAGCCACCACATTTGTCCTCGTTGTACAGGTACTGGTGTTGTTCGTGATAACGAATCTCTAGCACTTTCTGTTCTACGTTTGATTGAAGAAGAAGCTCTAAAAGACAACACAGCACAAGTACTTGCTGTTGTGCCTGTTCCAATTGCTTCTTACCTTCTGAACGAAAAACGTCGCTCAGTAAACCACATCGAGAAGAACCAAGAAGTTAAGATCACTGTTGTTCCTAACTCAGACATGGAAACGCCGCATTTTGAGGTTATCCGTGTTCGTGAAGGTGAAGAGTTCGATCTACTATCTTACTTGCTGCCTAACAAGCTAGAAGCTCTAAAAGAAGCGGAAAGCAAAGAGCCTGCTGAACAGACTATTCGTCCTAAGAAGATCGAAGAACCTGCTCTGAAAGGCTTCGCAGCTCCTGCTCAATCAGCACCAACTCCTGCTCCAGCACCTAAAGCTGTAGAAGAGAAGAAAGCTGAACCAGCAGCGACTCAAGAACCAGGCCTAATTGGTCGTTTCTTCAAAGCTATCGGTAGCTTCTTATTTGGCTCTTCAACTCAAGAAGAGAAAAAAGAAGAAGAGAAGAAAGAAGAAGAAAAACCTAAAAACAATCGTAACAACGGCAACCGTCAACGCCGTGATCGTAACGATAACCGTCGTCGTAACCAACGTGGTGAGCGTGGCGAACAGCGTAACGACCGTGGTGAACGTGGTGACAATCGTAACGAAAACCGTGACAACAAACGCCGCCGTAAGCCAGCTCGTGATGAGAAGCCTGAAGAGCAAAAAGAAGCAGCTCCACAGCAAACTCGTCAGCCTCGCAAGCCTAAGCAAGACCGTCGCAACAAGCCACGTGATGAGCAGAAGCAACGCGAAGAGCAAGCACCATCTAAATTAGCAGAAGAAGGTCTACAGCTAGCAGCAGAAGCACAAGCTGGTAAACCGGAAGCGCCTAAGGCTAAACCTGAAGCGAAAGCAGCTAAGATTAAAGAGCGTCGTCAGCGTCGTAAACTGAACAAGCAAGTTCGTGTTAAAGACCAACAAGCTCAAGCTGAAGATAACGCTTCAAAAGAGCAGGTTGCTGCTAAAGAACTATCTGTTTCAAAAGAACAGTCAGTAGCTCAAGAGCAAAAAGTTGCGGAACAAGTAGAAGCAACTCAAGCGAATGCAGAGCAAACTGAACAGGAAGAGCCGAAACAACGTCGTAACCGTCGTTCTCCACGTCACCTACGTGCAAGTGGTCAACGTCGTCGTCGCGGTCGTGATCGTCGCCCTAACCCATTCCGCCTACGTAAAGGTGGTGTAGCTTCTCCAGAGATGGCTATGGGTAAAGTGATGCCTCGCTTCATTCCAAAACCTCACCACAAGCAGGCAAAGCCTGAAGTGGCTGAAGTTCAAGTAGCAGCTGAAGCTCAAACATCTGTTCAAGAGCAGAATGTTGCTCTAGAGACGGCACCACAAAGCAACGTAGCAATGACTGGCGGCTTCGCATGTCCAGAGCTTGCAATGGGTAAAGTTATCATCCGTCGTGAAGATGCTGCTGTTGAAGCTCAAGTAGCTGAGACTCCTGCTGTAGTTGAAGCTCCTGCAGTCGTTGAAGAAGCACCAGTGGTTGCAGAAGCGACGAAAGTTGAAGCGCCTGTTGTAGCAGAAGCTGTGCAAGCAGAAGCAACACCAGTTGTTGAAGCTGAAGCGCCTAAAGCTGAAAGTGCAAAAGTTGAAGAAGCACCTGTTGTTAAAGCAGAAGCTCCTAAAGCGGCACCAAAGGCAGCTGTTGCTAAGAAGCAAGCCGGTTCACCAATGACTAAAGCTCCTGGTCCTCAAGAGATCAAAGAGATTGAAGTGATTGCAGCTCCGTTCCGCACTGAACGTTTTGTATCGAAAGGTGCAGGCAGTCAGGCAGCGTCGAACAAAGCTGGCGCGGCGATGACTAAGCCAAACTACTAGTGATTACTGATAGGTAATCGCGAGTAAATAGAATCAAAGGCTGCTTATTAAAGCAGCCTTTTTCATATCTACTAATCGAATAAAAATTAACAGATATATTACTCAAAGTTAGGTTCAACCTTGAACTTAATCACATTTTTGGGTAGCATTCGCGCACTTATCTTTTCGACACTTCGCTATTGCCGCTCTTTTCCATCACTGTTTGGCTACGCAATACACCCGTGTCGGTAAATCCATCTTAAGCATAGCTGAGCAAACATGTTCGAATTCCCACAATTTTCAAAGCACTCTGTAAAGAATGACGTGCTTTCAGGTCTTACAGTAGCCCTGGCTCTGGTACCTGAAGCTGTAGCATTCGCCTTTGTTGCTGGCGTTGACCCAATGGTTGGTCTTTATGCAGCATTCATCGTAGGTTTAATCACTTCTGTCTTTGGCGGCCGTCCAGGTATGATTTCTGGCGCAACCGGCGCAATGGCCGTTGTAATGGTGAGCCTAGTGGCAACCCATGGTGTTCAATACCTATTCGCAGCCGTTATGCTGGCTGGCCTTCTGCAAATTGCAGCAGGTGTATTTAAACTAGGTAAATTTATCCGTATCGTTCCACACCCAGTAATGATTGGTTTCGTGAACGGTTTGGCCATTGTTATCTTCCTAGCTCAACTTGGTCAATTTAAAGCGCCAGACGTAACAGGTGCGTTGACTTGGTTACCAAGCGGTCAAATGACACTAATGCTAGGTCTAGTAGCCCTTACAATGGCTATCATCCACTTCCTACCTAAGCTAACAACAGCAGTACCATCTTCATTAGTTGCTATTGTTACAGTAACGGCTTTGGTTGTGGGTCTTGACCTTGAAACTCGCACTGTTGTCGACTTCCTACGTACAATGTCTGGTGACGAAGCTGCTACGCTAGCGGGCTCTCTTCCAACATTCTCAATTCCTGCTGTTCCGTTTTCTTTAGATACACTACAGATCATCCTGCCTTACGCAATTATCCTTGCGGCTATCGGCCTGATTGAATCTCTGCTGACACTGACAGTACTAGACGAAATGACAAACACTCGTGGTCAATCTAACCGTGAATGTGTTGGTCAAGGTATGGCTAACGTAACGTGTTCTGTATTCGGTGCGATGGGTGGTTGTGCGATGATCGGTCAATCGATGATCAACGTAAACTCAGGTGGTCGTGGTCGTCTTTCAGGTATCGTCGCCGCAGTTGCACTACTGATGTTCATCCTGTTCGGTTCTGCACTGATTGAAATGATTCCTCTAGCAGCACTTGTGGGCGTAATGTTCATGGTTGTTATCGGCACATTTGAATGGGCAACCTTCAAGCTTGCGCGTCGCGTTCCTAAACAAGACTTCTTCGTTATCGTTCTTGTTACCGTAGTAACAGTACTGACTGATCTTGCTGTGGCAGTAGGTGTTGGTGTTGTCGCTTCTGCGCTAATGTTTGCTTGGCAACATGCTAAACACATCTACGCAGATACATCAGTAAACGCTGAAGGCTCAAAAGAGTACAAAGTTAACGGCCCAATCTTCTTTGGTTCAACGGCTAACTTCCTAGAGTTGTTTGACGCATACAACGATCCACAAGATGTAATCGTTGATTTCGCAAACTCACGCGTGACTGACCACTCTGCAATTGAAGCGATCGACACGATTGCTGACCGTTACGCGGCGCTAGGTAAAACACTTCACCTTCGCCACCTAAGCCAAGACTGTGTTGCTATGCTGCACAAAGCAGGTAGCTTAGTTGAAGCGAACGTTGCAGAAGACCCAATCTACAAAGTAATGTCTAAGTAATCTTAGCTGTAGCTTTAAGTTAGATTTAGAGAGGCCGACATTCAATGTCGGCCTTTTTTATACCTATCGGTCAGCCCTTACGCTGATAACAAAACGACATACATTGTTCCTACACTACATCGAACGCAGTATCGCTTCGCTAGACTCTTCGATTAAATCCAACACCAATTCAAAACCATTTCCCTCACCATAATACGGATCGGGGATCTCTTGATATTGTGACTCTCCAAAGCTCAAAAATAATGCGAGCTTGTATTGGAGGTGAACTGGGCATTGGCTCATTAAGTCGTCTAAATTCGCCCTATCGGCCGCGAGTATCAGGTCAAATTCTTCGAAGTCATTATCTACCACTTTACGAGAAGTAATCCCCTTAAAGCTGTAGCCTCGCTTCTCTCCTGCAGATTTGGATCGCGAGTCTGGCGGGTTGCCTTGATGAAAACCAATCGTCCCCGCAGAGTCGACCACAACATCAATATCCAGCTGTTGCGCTTTCTTCCTTAGCACCGCTTCACCTGTTGGCGAGCGGCAAATATTCCCCATACAAACTACGAGTATCTTTTTCATCCCTAATCACCTGTTCTTCCGATGGTTTTTGCTATCGTTAAGTTAGGCTATGATAGACGCAATCACAACTTAAAAGGATTTGTTATGTCGACTGAAGACAACAAAGAACAACGCCACAAAGCAAGACAACAGAAAGTAAAAGAACAAGTCGATGCACGTGTCGCTGCAGCACAAGAAGTAAAAGGCCTATTGCTGGTCATCACGGGTAACGGTAAAGGTAAATCAACATCCGGTTTTGGTACGATTACACGTGCAGTTGGTCATGGTAAGAAATGCGCCGTTGCTCAGTTTGTTAAAGGTACCTGGGATAACGGCGAAAAAAACGTTCTGCAAAAGCTTGATGTCGAGTTCCAAGTCATGGGCACAGGCTTTACTTGGGAAACTCAGAACAAAGCGCAAGATATTGAAGCTGCGCAGCGTGTATGGAAAGAGTGCCAACGCATGCTGGCTGATGAGTCGATCGATGTGATTCTGTTTGATGAACTGACTTACATGGTTAACTACGGTTACATCGAACTCGATGAAGTGGTTGAGGCGTTGAATAACCGCCCGAAGATGCAGTCTGTCATCATTACAGGTCGTGGCGCGCACCGTACTCTTACTGAGATAGCAGATACAGTATCTGAAGTTCGCAATGTGAAACACGCTTTTGAATCTGGTGTTAAAGCGCTACAAGGCGTTGACTGGTAATCACCTTCAACCAGAGATCCCCGACTCGGTCATTCTTCCCTCTCGAGGATGACGACCACTAGGCCGTTACGCTCTTGAACAAAGGACGACGGCCTATCGTCATTCCCTAGAGCGAGGGACGAGTGTCATAGGGAATCTCTCGAAAGTATTATAAGCATCCAAACAAAAGCGCCACTCCTACAATAGGAATGGCGCTTCTTTTATATACGAGTTAAAAACGTTTAGTTAAAGAAACCTTTCAATAAACCATCTACGGCTTCTTTGGTTTTCTCGTCTTTGATCTTGTCCGTTAGCTTGTTCACACCACGGTCAATTTCTTTCTGTGCTTTCTGTTTCAATACATCATCAAAAACAAGTGCAAATTTCGGGGCTGCCCATTGGCCGGTTACCTTAATTGGGATAGTCACATCTTTCAGATCATCGATGCTCTTACCGCCCTGACCTTCAAGTGAACCCACAATCGATGTACGAACAAGGAAGTCTACAGTCTCATTAATGAAGTTCGCTTTACCTTGGCCTGTCACACGTAACAGTGGCGACTGTGCAGATAAGTCGTTCGTTGAAACCCAACCTTTGTCCACTTTCAGTGTCGCTTTCATTGCACTGAAGTCCGTTTTTTGAGCTTCATTTGTGCTTTCAACTTTCTCGCCCTTGATCTTAGCGTAGTTTTCTCGAATCAGTTGAGCTACGTTGATGCCGTTAACTGCACCATCTTCAAAGTTAATCGCGATAGTACCGACTAGGTTTTTCTTGATACCCGTCGGAGTTAGACTCTTACCTTTCACGTTGACATCAATATTACCGGTACCTTCCAGCATATCGTTATCTGCAACATCAACCAGTAACGGTTGTACTTTCACGCCTTTGATTTTCTTCTTAGCCGTGTAAGTCGCTGGTGTTTTACGAGCGTCTAACTTTGCAGTAGCAGAAATAGAACCTTGGTAAAGATTCGAGGTGAATGAGGTTAGCTCTGCGATACCACGGTTAACCGAAAATGCGGTTTTAACATTCTGCATCTTCGCGTTGTTCGCCTTGAACTTATCAATCGTGATGTCACCTTTCACGTCTAACGTTTTCAGAGCCGACAGATCAGGTTCCACTTCTTTAGCTGGATCTGAACTACCAGAACTTGACGTTGAACCACCAGCAGAACCAGAAGGCGCTGTGCTCGCTGTTTCTGTTGTATTGCCTAAGCCTAAGAATTCATCTAAATCAATATTCAGGCTATGAAGAGAGAAACGAACCTTTGGTATTTCAGATAGGATTACGTCTGCTTTACCGTCTAATGCAATAGCGTTAGCTTGTAGCTTCTCTAACACAAAGCTCAGGTGGCTCTTGTTAAGATCGAAGCTTAAGTCAGACAGCATGTCGACTTTCATTGGAGACTGAGGAAGCGTGTCGCCTTTGAATGTTGAGTCTAACGTTAACTTGTTCAGCGTTACTTTTGAAATCGCGCTATCAACAGTAAGTTCACCGCCACCTTTAAGATCAAGGTCAAGGCCAGCTGCATTACCGATTACAGCGTAAGTCAGTTGGTTTACCTTATCGAACTCAAACGTATTCAAGCCAATTTTTGCTGACTCAATCGACGTCGCTGGATCATTGAACTTAGCGTTTAAGTCGATATTACGAAGTGCGTAACTTGCAAAGCCTTCAGCTAATTTGAATTCTGCACTGCCTTGTGCAGAGAACTTCTGTTGATTGTTCTCACCAGAAGCCGCAAATGTCGCGGTTGTCCATGTATCAACGGCAAACTCAGAAAGATTCAAAGACACATCGTATAGCTTAGTGAATGAACCCGCTTGCTTGTCGTCCATTTCAAACAATGCGTTTGATACAGTTACGCCTGCAAGGTTGATCGTCCAACCCGATGCGTCTGTGGTAGTTTGCTCTTGAGGGGCAGGCGCTGATTCAGAACTTGTGCCTGCTGCAGGCTCAGATTCTTGAGGCGCTGACGCTTGCGTTAGTGCATCAATGTTCTTGCGACCATCTTTAAGCGTTTCTAAATAGAATTCTGCACCATCTAGAGTAATGTTGCCGATCTCTAGTTGGTTGCTAAATAGCGGAGTAACCGAAACGTCAACGCCAACGGTATCAACCTTAAATAGGTTAGGTTGCGTAAAACCTTCAGGGTTGCGTAATTCAGTTTGACCAAGTTCAAAGCCAATGGATGGGAAGAATTGCCAGCTGATATCCCCCTCGATCACTAGCTCTAGGCCTGTGTGTTTTTGGGCTTGTTCGACAATTAATGGCTTAAATTGGTTGGGATTCACTAACAGCACTAGTGCCAGAATTGCTGCAATTACAACAAACACTGGTACAGCTATGAAAATGAGTAGTTTCTTCATCCGCATATTCCTTGCTTAGATTCCAAAAGAAAGTGGCACTATAAAAGTGCCACTGATTCGGTAAAAAATAAAGCTAAGTGAGTCACTTAGGCAAAATTTTATTCGATTAAGACTTCAACAACTTCGCAATGTGCGCTTTTAGCACATCAATCGCAATACGGTTTTTACCACCACGAGGAACGATGATGTCTGCATGTTGTTTTGAAGGCTCGATAAACTGCATGAACATTGGACGTACTGTTTCTTGGTATTGCTTAAGTACAGTGTCCATTGTACGACCACGCTCTTCTACATCACGCTTAACACGGCGTAATAGACAGATGTCTAATGGTGTATCCATAAACACACTTGCGTGCATTAGTTTACGAAGACGCGGGTCTGTTAGAAGCAGAATACCCTCTAAAATGATCACTTTCTTTGGAGTAAGTGTAGTCGTTTCAGAAGTACGTGTGTGCTCTGTGTAGCTGTATTCAGGAACTTCTACGGCGTTGCCACTCATTAGCTGCTGTAGATGTTCACATAAAAGATCATGATCTAGTGCATTTGGGTGATCGTAGTTAGTTTTAACACGCTCTTCCATACTCAAGTGGCTTTGGTCGCTGTAATAGCAATCTTCCGTGATAACACCAATTTGATGGTCGCCTACTTTTTCGCGCAATTCATTATAAATTGTACTAGCAATCAGACTTTTTCCTGAAGCTGAAGCGCCAGCGATACCTACGATGACACATTGATTATTATCAGACATTAATTTTGCACCCGATATGGTTTGGTGGTGGGAAGAGATAAACCGCCTGATTATAGGGGCTAAAGCACATAGATTCTAGTCGCCATTTTAGCTAATTGCAGTCAAATTGATGATATCAATGCATTTAATGAATGCAATCGTTTGCTTTCAAATAACTTGCCTACAACTATTTGCACAACCCCAATGGCTATCAGCCTAAATCCAACCGCTATTTATCTAATCCAACATGATTAACACAACTTTTTGATTATCTTTCGCTATTCAACCAAAGAAAAGTTAATCGCTTCTGGTCTCGCCTTGCCGGTCCAGAACATCTTCGCAGCCACATTCTCTGCAAGCTCTAAGTAGTGACGTGTATGTTCACTATCTGGACGACGAATCACCGTCGGGCAACCTGCATCGATATCTTCTCGCACATCAATATGAAGAGGGATCTGTGCCAAAATATCGAGGTAAAACTCTTCTGACATAGCTTCGGCACCACCAGCACCAAAGATATGCTCTTTCTCACCACAGTGACTACAAATATGATAGCTCATGTTTTCAACTAAGCCTGCGACTGGCACACTCACCTTATCAAACATCGCTACGCCTTTACGTGCATCCGCTAGCGCCAAATCTTGAGGAGTGGTCACCACTACAGCCCCGGTCACTGGGATCTGTTGCGATAACGTCAGCTGAATATCGCCCGTGCCCGGTGGCATATCAATAACTAGATAATCCAACTCTGGCCATACGGTTTCGTTAACAAGCTGACCTAAAGCCTTGGCCGCCATTGGACCGCGCCAAATCGCAGCGTCATCTTTCGACACAAGATAACCGATAGAGTGAGTGAAAATACCGTGCGCTTCGATTGGCATCATCCACTTGTTATTCTGGACTTCTGGTTTCGCATCTAATTGGCCAAGCATCATAGGTACAGAAGGACCATAGATATCCGCATCCAACAAACCCACTTTTGAACCAGACTTAGATAAAGCCAAAGCAAGGTTGACTGAAGTGGTCGATTTACCCACCCCACCCTTTGCCGACGTCACGGCAATAATATTCTTAACACCCTTCAATGGCGTCGCCACTGTGGTTTCCAGCGCAGACGGTTTCACTTTTACTTCAAACTGAAAAGCGCTAACAAGCTGTTGTTCAATCTGAGAGTGAATCCACTGTTCCAATTCAACCGCAAGCTGATTAGCGGCAAAAGGTAAGGTGATAACAAATGATCCACGCGGATCAACCGATACAATATTTTGGTGTAGCGCCCACTCTGGGATGAGGATTGGTGACTCGAACTCATTCAACCATGAACAGAAATCTTGCTTAGAAGTAAAGTTACGCATTGGGACTCCTTTTTTTATTTATGCTATCACCCACGAGATGAAGACTGAACCCCTAAAAAACTAGGGGAATCCTTAGTCTGATACCTTGGCGTATCACACGTTATAAAGTAGTATTACCTCTCAAATTTATACCTATCAAAAAAGCGAATTATTAAGTATGGCAACTGATCCAAGACAACTTTTGGTAACTTGTGCGCTTCCGTACGCTAACGGCTCTATTCACCTTGGCCATATGCTTGAGCATATCCAAGCTGATATCTGGGTTCGATACCAGCGTCTACGTGGCAACACTGTAAACTTCATCTGTGCTGACGATGCTCACGGCACGCCAATTATGCTTAAAGCTCAACAGATGGGTATCACGCCAGAAGAGATGATCGCTGCTGTTAGTGAAGAGCACCAAAAAGACTTCGCTGGCTTTGATATCAGCTTTGATAACTACCACAGCACACACAGCGAAGAGAACCGTGAACTGGCTTCTCACATCTACTTAGAACTTAAAAAGAACGGCTTCATTTCTAGCCGCACTATTTCTCAGCTTTTCGATCCTGAGAAAGAGATGTTCCTACCAGACCGCTTCGTAAAAGGTACTTGCCCTAAGTGTAAGTCAGAAGACCAGTATGGTGATAACTGTGATAACTGTGGTGAGACATACAGCCCAACTGAGCTAATTAACCCTAAATCAGCGGTTTCTGGCGCAACTCCAGTAATGAAAGACTCTGAGCACTTCTTCTTCGACCTACCTCAGTTCGAAAGCATGCTTAAAGAGTGGACTCGTTCTGGCTCTCTACAGAATGAAACTGCAAACAAAATGCAGGAATGGTTTGAGTCTGGTCTGCAACAGTGGGATATCTCACGTGATGCACCTTACTTCGGCTTTGAAATCCCAGGCGAAAAAGACAAGTTCTTCTACGTATGGCTAGACGCACCTGTTGGCTACATGGCTTCTTTCAAGAACCTATGTGACAAACGTGACGATCTAAACTTCGATGAATACTGGAAGAAAGACAGCACAACTGAGCTTTACCACTTCATCGGTAAAGACATTGTTTACTTCCACAGCCTATTCTGGCCAGCAATGCTAGACGGCGCAGGTTTCCGTAAGCCAAACAACGTATTCGTACACGGCTACGTAACAGTGAACGGTGCGAAGATGTCTAAGTCGAAAGGCACATTCATCAAAGCAAGCACGTACCTAAACCACCTAGACCCTGAGTGTCTACGTTACTACTACGCTGCGAAACTAAACAGCCGCATCGATGACTTAGATCTTAACCTTGAAGACTTCACTCAACGTGTAAACGCTGACGTAGTAAACAAGATTGTTAACCTAGCTTCTCGTAACGCTGGCTTCATTACTAAGCGTTTTGAAGGCAAGCTAG
This sequence comes from Vibrio sp. 10N.222.52.C3, assembly GCF_041474195.1. Taxonomy (NCBI): domain Bacteria; kingdom Pseudomonadati; phylum Pseudomonadota; class Gammaproteobacteria; order Vibrionales; family Vibrionaceae; genus Vibrio; species Vibrio sp. 10N.222.52.C3. The sequence continues at coordinate 13,592 of NZ_JBFRTQ010000068.1, forward strand.
CTGCTGAATTTGCAGAGCCTGAGCTATACAACGAATTCGTTGCTGCTGCCGAGCGTATCGGTGAGCTATACGAAACTCGTGAATTCAGCCGTGCTATCCGTGAAATCACTGCACTAGCGGATAAAGCTAACCAGTACATCGACGAAAAAGCACCTTGGGTTCTTGCAAAAGAAGAAGGCAAAGAAGCTGAGCTTCAACAAGTTTCTTCTGTAGGTATTAACCTATTCCGCGTACTGATGGCTTACCTGAAACCAGTGATGCCAGAGCTTGCAGCTCGCACTGAAGCTTTCCTAAACGAAGAGCTAACGTGGGAAGCGATTGCTACTCCGCTAACTGATCACGAGATCACTAAGTTCAAAGCGCTATTCAACCGCATTGACCCTAAGAAAGTGGAAGCAATGGTTGAGTCTTCTAAAGAAGATGCAGCCGCTGAAGCAGCAGCGAAAGAAAAAGCAGAAGCTGAAAAAGAGCAAGCAAGCCAAACTGAGCTAGACAAAGAGCCAATCGCAGACGAGATTGAGTTCGATGCCTTTGCAGCAGTAGACATGCGTATCGCTCGTATCATCTCTTGTGAAGAAGTACCAAAAGCGAACAAACTACTGAAGTTCCAACTAGACATCGGTGGTGAGACTCGCCAAGTATTCTCTGGTATCAAATCAGCATACAAACCTGAAGAGCTAGAAGGCAAGCTAACTGTAATGGTAGCAAACCTAAAACCTCGTAAGATGAAGTTTGGTATGTCTGAAGGCATGATCCTAGCAGCGGGCCCTGGCGGCAGCGACCTATGGATCCTTGAGCCACACGAAGGTGCTCAACCTGGTATGCGTGTAATGTAATTCTGACTCCAGTCAGATAACAAGCACCCATCACTAAATCCCTAATGCATTTTTGACTTGAAAGAGTTAATCAGCATTGGGGATTTTTTATATCTACCGAAAATTAGCGTTCTCTGTTAGAGTCGCCGTCAACTATGCTATGTAGAGTAGAAATTGGTTCGTCGACAAAAATAGGCTAAACCAACACCTCTTTACTCTAAAACCCTTTTTAGGAATCCCCAGTGACTAACAACGAAATCTTGCGTCGTATTCAACACGCACTAAACCTTAAAAATGCACAAATCATCAAAGCTATCGAACAAGCTGATGTGACTGTTGCTCATGACCAAGTGATTAACTGGCTAAAAGATGACAACGACAAGTCATGCTCTAAGATGAAAGATAAAGAGTTGGCGGTATTCCTAAATGGTTTCATCAACCTTAAGCGTGGCAAAAAAGAAGGCGAGCAACCTAAACCTGAAGTTGCACTGACGAACAACATGATCTTCATGAAGCTTCGTATCGCATTAAACATGAAAGCAGAAGATGTTTTGGACGTACTAGAAGTGGTTGGCATTAGCTTGAGCAAGTACGAAATCGGCGCTTACTTCCGCAAGCCAGAAAACAAAAACTACAAAGTGTGTGAAGACCAACTACTTTGCGATTTTCTAAACGGTGTGCAATTTACCAACCGTCCAGACTCAGAAGAGTTTGCGGGTTAAGTTACTACTCCTAGATAAATTTTAAGTTGCTACACATAGATAAATTACTCGTCATAGGTAAGTAACTGACCCACTGATAATTTTCTAGTAACGACAGATAAATAAAAAGCGGCGAGATAATTGAATTATCTCGCCGCTTTTTCGTTTTCTTTACGTCACTGACTAAACAGGAACAACAATAGTAAACCTATGCCTTAGCTGTCGTCTTCAGTGAAGTTCGTCGGCAATGTCGTTTTCATTTCATTCCAAACTTGTGCACTTGCGATACCGTAGTTACGAATCACTAATGGCAAAGTTTCGCGCTCGCCACTTTCACAGATAATGAACAACTCTTTATAAAAGTCCATCGCTAAACGTCGTGCTTCTGGGTTAGAGAAGTAGTAGCTACCGATACGGTCATAAAGTTTACGCACACCGTTAAAGATCAGGCCGTAAATCTGGTTGCCTGAGTGGAATGCCAAACGTTGGAAAAGCATGTAATCATAGAAGTTGAAAGTCTTCGCGATTAAGATCGTCTGACGTTTCGCTTCATCTTTTTCTGAATCTTCTTTTACCGCTTGTTTGATCTTGTCAGCGTATGGCGACGATTCTAGGAACTCATCCCAAGTTGGTGCCGCAAGTAGCGCTTCACAAGATTCAATCACGTTACTGATAGTACGCTCTGAAGCTTCTTTGTTTGCTTTGAATGCATAACGCATAAAGATCGGGCTGATATTAGTACGAGCAGCAAGCAGGTCTTCTACCATTTTGCTTGCGTTATCAACGTCCAACGTCATTAGCGTATCAAGGATATGAAGACCTGAGGTTTCCATAAACTGGTTAACTTTAGTTGGTTTGCCATGTTGGATTGTCAACCAACCATCACGAGCAAGACGTTGTAGTACTTCACGAAGCGTAGTACGTGTAACACCAATCAGCTCAGAAAGCTCACGCTCTGCGGGCAAGATAGAACCTGGAGGGAAACGGCCATTCCAAATACTTTCAATGATATACTTCTCTGCAAATCCTGCCGGGCTCTTCGCCTTAATGACCATCTACACTTCAATCCAATTTAATTATTCTGTTCTAATTTACTCATCATACCACTAGTTCACACCTAGCGGAAACACCCTCAAAAATTTTACTCACCCTAAACACCGTTAGAGTTATAACTCTAAAGTTCAGCACACGTTTGCACCTCAGATTTATAAAGCAAGCGACTCTAAACCACCATTTAAACAAACCGTTAACACAACAATTTTTCTTTAAAATCAATGGGATTGGTCATATTTTTAAAGCTATTAATTTGCAATATTAAGTTGTAATAATCATATATAAGCCGTCGTTATTCTGTAATTTTCAATCATTTCGCTGAAATATTGATTCTAGTCGGTTTTTATCACATTTTAAGTGGTATGCTTGCGCTACTTTGATC
>NZ_JBFRTQ010000069.1:0-9999 GCF_041474195.1 Vibrio sp. 10N.222.52.C3
CTGTCTCTTGATCACAAGTCTGGTTAATCAAGAGACTTAGCGAGTTCATACCCTTCAAGGATGGTTTGTAACCTGAACCATCCTTGCCATAACGTCTTTATGGAAGCGCGACCCGTTCGCTTGGTATTCTTCCAGCCACCTAACCGAGCAATACCATTGTAAGCCCATGATATATTGGGCGCTTCCTTCGGCAGCTGCTTTTTCTCCAACTTTAGCCACATTAACTTCCATGCTTTGCCTTTTAATACCTGCTCACAACTGGTCTTAGATAACTCATCGGACTCATTCATGAACCTCAACTGGAGTAAGCGAGTCGCGATAAAAGCTAAAATGACGCTGAGCCTTTCTAAGTTATCTTTACTCTGCATTCTCAGTTGCTCAACTTCAGTCCCTTCACTTTTCCAGACTTTATGAAAATCTTCTATTAGCCAGCGCCGCTCATAATAACTGACGATTTTGAGGGCCTCTTCTTTGCTCGTTATCGGCTCCGAAGTCAGTAAGTGCCAGGCGAGCTTATCGCTATTCTCTCCTTGTTCTATACATCCCACGTAGTAAAGCGGAATGCTATCGAACTCTTTCTTGTTTGCAGGAGACTTGAGTGTCACGGGGGCATATTTAATATCTAAATGAGCCTTGCGAGCTTTGCGACCGCCTTTTTGCGGTATTTCGAGCACTTTCTCCCCGGCTGATGACAGAGTAGAAGCATAGCTATAAAGACGATTATCATGCTCTTCAATACAACGGCTTTGCATGGAACGAACGAGGAATCTTTGTTGTTGCTCTCGCTTGTAAGTGAGGTATTCAAAGAGGTCGGCTTCTCTATCGCACACCGAAATGACATCCGACATTTTATCGCCAAGTCGCTCAGCGACATAGCGAGAGGCTTGTTCCCACTTATAACTTTCTTTCTCTTCGTATGGTCGAGTCGCATGTTGGTGTCTTTGACCTCGCTTTTCTATATCACGAGTCCAGCGCTGTTGTTCAATTAAACCAATCACAGATTGAGTGTCGGGCGCAAAAAGTAAGGTAGAGTGTACGAACATGGCACGATGTCGATTGCCTTGATTGGAGTGCCCGAGTTCATCTCGAATACTGCGATGGGCGTAACTCAGAGAAGTGGTGTCTTCTAAGGCAAGAAGTGTTTGTTGCTTTAACGCTTCTTGCGCAGTGACATAAAACCCCGCTTCTGCGATATCTTCTGCTTTGATTTTCTCATTACGGATGAAGCGATAAGCCCCTTCCATTTCAGCCGGTGAGATAATGAGTTTCGAGACAGGGACGCCAGGTTGCTCGGCCAGTGAAGCTGCGAGAGCAACGAGTCTTTGAGTGCGTCTTGGGTCATTAAGGTGGGCTTGACCGAACTGTTTTTGTGCCCAAAGGGTTGGCTCTATATAGGTCATGATAATCATCCTTGTCATTGCTTAGATGATCAGATCGTGAAACATAAAATTAGTTCAAAAAAAATCCCTAAGCCGTAGCTTAGGGATTTGTGTATAAGAGACAGCCGTATTGGGAGCCATTTTTGTTTTTAAGAAGACTGATTTGTTGAACGTTTTCAGTCGGCCAACTCGGGCTCAGCTAACTCCTGAACACAAGCACGGCTGATGTCTTCATCAATGTAGGCCATACCGAGTTTATTGAGGTAGTCCATGCGATCAGCAGTGCGAAGCTCGATGTCGGGGCCTGCAATGTTATTGGCTTGATAAATTTCAGTGAGGTGAGACATGAATTGCTCGCCCACACTCATCATCAATAGACTCATTGCTCCTACGTCCGGTCTTACTTTGGCACGTTGCTTTTCAGATAAGTTTACCGCTAATACGATAGGCTGTTCTTCACCTTCGAAGCGAACGCCTCGCTCACGAACGGTTTGTTGAGCCCAGTAATATGCCAGTTCTTTGCTCTGGGTGAGAAACACTGGCTCAACCGATTCGGTGTAGTTGTTGCCGATGGTCGCCATAGTTTTTGAAGCTGCTTCGTTGAGCGCTTTGTCTCCAGAACGTTTTAAACCTTGGCCTTGAATAGAAGCCAATAAAGCGGAAGATGTGCCGTGATACCAAGTATCACCCGTCGCGAAACCATTCTCTGATAACAGTGTTTTTGCATCTTGTAGGTGTGTAGGTATTGAAGTCATAGGCACTCTCAAAAAATAAGAATCTTAACAAATAGGAATCTGAACAAATACGTATACAGTTAGCTTAAACAGAAGTTGTTCGGTTAACCGTGGTGTGGAACACAAATCTGAGGCTTTGAGATAAAGCTGGCAGTACAAGCTTTATCTCAAAGCCTTCCCCCGGATCTTACCTAAGTAAGAGAGAAGGACGGGGGAGGCTTTAGCGTTAGCGGTTAATCAAATTGATTAGACGTATTCGCTTCACCCGCGGCTTTTAGTGCATTCTCACCCGCGAAGTATTCTTTGTGATCATCACCGATGTCTGAACCAGACATGTTTTGGTGTTTAACACAAGCGATGCCTTGGCGTATCTCTTTGCGCTGAACATTTGCAACATAGCCCAGCATGCCTTGGTCACCGAAGTATTCTTTTGCAAGGTTGTCGGTTGACAGCGCTGCAGTGTGGTAAGTCGGTAGAGTAATCAAGTGATGGAAGATACCCGCTTCACGAGATGCATCCGCTTGGAATGTGCGAATCTTGTCATCAGCTCGTTTAGACAATTCAGTTTCGTCATATTCAGCACTCATTAGGCTAGCACGGTCGTAAGCTGAAACATCTTTACCTTCTGCTACCATCGCATCGTATGCTTGTTGGCGGAAGTTTAGCGTCCAGTTGAATGATGGAGAGTTGTTGTAAACCAGCTTCGCATTAGGGTGAACTTCACGTACGCCGTCCATCATCTCTTTGATTTGACCGATGTGTGGCTTCTCAGTCTCAATCCATAGTAGGTCAGCACCCGCGTTGATTGCTTCAATACAGTCGAATACACAACGGTCTTCACCAGTACCTTGGCGGAATTGGTATAAGCCTGAAGGTAGACGCTTAGGTCGAACTAGCTTACCGTCACGGTTAAAGCAAACGTCGCCTTCTGCCATATCTGCAACATCGATCTCTTCAACATCTAGGTATGAGTTGTAGATATCACCTTGGTCGCCCGGCTCTTTCACTACTGCGATTTCTTTTGTTAGGCCAGCACCTTGAGAATCGGTACGAGCAACAATAACGCCGTTGTCGATGCCTAGTTCAAGGAAAGCGTAACGAAGTGCGCGAAGTTTTGCGTGGAAGTCAGCGTGTGGAACCGTTACTTTGCCGTCTTGGTGACCACATTGCTTCTCATCGGCAACTTGGTTTTCAATTTGTAGACAACATGCGCCTGCTTCAATCATCTGCTTAGCCATTAGGTAGGTCGCTTCTGCGTTACCAAAACCTGCATCGATATCGGCGATGATTGGCACCACGTGTGTTACGTGATTGTCGATTTTGTCTTGGATAAGGTCTTGTTGGTTAACGTCGCCCGCTTCACGTGCAGCGTCTAGCTCACGGAATAAACCACCCAGTTCACGTGCATCAGCTTGGCGCAGGAATGTGTATAGTTCTTCTACTAGGCCTGCAACCGATGTTTTCTCATGCATAGATTGGTCTGGAAGTGGACCAAAGTCTGAGCGAAGTGCTGCAACCATCCAGCCTGATAGGTATAGGTAGCGTCGGTCTGTCTTGCCATCAAAGTGCTTCTTAATAGAAATCAACTTTTGTTGGCCGATAAAACCATGCCAGCAGCCTAAAGACTGAGTGTATTGAGAACTGTCTTTATCGTAAGCCTCCATATCCGCACGCATGATATCTGCCGTGTATTGCGCGATATCTAGACCTGTTTTGAATTTGTTTTGAGCTCGCATACGAGCAGCAGATTCAGCATTGATTGCATCCCATGGAGCACCTGCAGCGCTTTTTGCAACTTCTATCATTTCGATATCTTGTGTAATTTGCGACATAACTATTCCTTAGTTTCACGTGGGGTATGGTTGCCAAATTGGCTTGGATTAAAACTTTGCTATGGACAAAGAATAACCACTCATGTGATAATTTTGTTAATTTATAGTTATTATATTCGGTATTTTTCTTATGAATATTGCCCGTATAGACCTTAATTTGCTTGTGTATTTAGACATGTTGCTACGTGAAAGAAACGTTACACGAGCAGCAAATCAATTGGGTATTACTCAACCAGCCATGAGTAATGGCCTTCGCCGATTGCGTGATCTGTTTGAAGACCCGCTATTAGTGAGAACAAGTGAAGGGATGATACCGACCGAACGCGCGCACAAGTTGCAGCCACTGATTCGAAACATCTTGGCGAATGTAGAGAAGACACTGCAGCCGACCACAGAGTTTAATGCAGAAGACAGTGAACGCGTGTTTCGTATCATGGCGAGTGACTATGCAGAGTCGACCATTATTCAGCCGCTATTGAAAAAACTGAGCGAGATAGCACCGAAAATACGACTGGATATAATGACGCCAAGTGATGTGAGCTATCAGGATGTAGAGCAAGGTACCGTTGATATAATTATCAACCGATTTGACGATATTCCTCAGTCGTTTCACCAGATGAGCCTTTGGCACGACGGGTTTTCTTGCCTCTTTAGTTGTGACAACCCGATAGCCGACAATTTCGATATTTTGTCTTATTTAAAGGCGCAACATATTTGGGTAAGTAAGACTGGTATGGGAACGGGAGTCGGGATAAACCCAAGCGAAGCACAAAAGCTTGGTTGGATAGATGAAGCACTAATGCGCATTGGTAAAACCCGTAACATCACGGTGTTTACGCGACACTACTTGTCGGCGATTCTCTTCGCACAACAGAAGAACCTGATCCTGACTATTCCTACCAAAGCCGCTCAACTGCAGCGCAATAACCCTAGATTGTTAATCAAACCAGCGCCATTTGCGATTGAACCCTTTGAGGTGAAGATGGCGTGGAGTCCATTGTTACAAACCAATCCAGACCACCAGTGGATGCGTCGTTTGATTAAAAGTGTCGCTAACGAAATCGAGAGTGGAGTAACGGAATAACACAGTTTTCAGGGTATTTTTTATATGAATATCCAATATAACCGGCATAAATTAGCTAAATTCATGTCCGTTAAGTAAGTTTAAGTCAGTAAAGTAAATTTGAGCTAGTCACGAAAATTTATTGAGTAGCCATAAATTAGTTTGAGAGAGATTTTATGAGCAGTCGTATTCAACAGGGAAGCTTGAACATTGATAGCACCCTCTACCAATTAATTAATGAGCAGGTGATTCCTGGAACAGGCATTGTCGCTGAAGACTTTTGGCAATCATTTGCAACCATCCTTGAAGATTTGGCTCCAAAAAATCGCGCATTGCTTATCAAGCGTGAAGATCTTCAACATCAAATTGACGTTTGGCACCAAGAGCGTGCTGGGCAAACGCTAGATGCTGTGGAGTACAAACAGTTCTTACAGCAGATCGGTTATTTGGTTCCTGAAGGCGATGACTTTCAAGTGACGACAGCGAGCGTAGAGCCTGAGATCGCAACACAAGCAGGGCCGCAGCTTGTGGTGCCAATCATGAACGCACGTTTTGCACTTAACGCAGCCAATGCGCGTTGGGGCAGCCTATATGATGCGCTCTACGGAACGGACGTGATTAGTGAAAGTGATGGCGCGGAAAAGGGCGGAAGCTTTAACCCAGCCCGTGGCGCTAAAGTAGTGACTTATGCTCGCGAGTTCCTTGATGACGCAGCGCCATTAAACGGCGTCTCCCATAAAGACGTCACCAAATACAGCATCAGTAACGCTAGCATCGGCAATAAATTAATAGCGACACTCGATAACGGCGAAGAAGTCACTCTCATTGATAGCGACCAGTTCATTGGCTATCAAGGTGACGCAAGTTCCCCTTCGTGCATTCTTCTTAAACACAATAATCTGCACATCGAAATTCAAATTGACCCGAGCGCACCGATTGGTAGCGTCGATGTGGCGGGAATTAAAGATGTATTAGTCGAAGCCGCTCTAACAACCATTATGGATTGCGAAGATTCGGTTGCTGCAGTTGATGGTGAAGACAAAGCATTGGCTTACCGTAACTGGTTAGGTTTGATGAAAGGTGATCTACAAGAATCACTAGAGAAAAACGGCAAAACTATTGTTCGTAACCTTAATCCCGATCGCCAATACACCAGCGTGACGGGTGGTGAGATTTCACTAAAAGGCCGCAGCATGTTGTTCATCCGTAATGTCGGCCACTTGATGACTAACCCTGCGATTATTGATGCCGAAGGTAATGAAGTGCCTGAAGGCATTATGGATGGCATGATCACTTCGTTAATTGCGATGCATGATTTAAAAGGCAACAGCGCGTACCAAAACTCGACTGCGAACAGTATCAACATCGTAAAACCTAAGATGCATGGCCCTGAAGAAGTCGCCTTTACTAATGAATTGTTTGGCCGTATTGAAGATGCATTAGGGCTAGATCGATTCACGATAAAAGTCGGCATCATGGACGAAGAGCGTCGTACTTCGGTTAACCTTAAAGAATGTATTCGTGCAGCTAAAGATCGTGTTGTGTTTATCAACACAGGTTTCTTAGACCGAACGGGTGATGAGATTCACACCAGTATGGAAGCGGGGCCTTTTGCTCCTAAAACACAGCTGAAAACCATGACTTGGATTGGCGCATACGAAGATCAAAACGTTGATCTTGGCTTAGCTTGTGGCCTGCAAGGTAAAGCCCAGATTGGTAAAGGTATGTGGCCAGAGCCGGATAATATGGCGAAGATGATGGACGCGAAAATCGGACATCCACAAGCGGGTGCTAATACCGCTTGGGTTCCTTCTCCAACCGCCGCGACTTTGCACGCGCTGCACTATCATAAGGTGAGTGTACCAAGCCGTCAGAAAGAGCTTCGTGAGCGAGTGAGAGCCAATGTCGATGATATTCTTACTATCCCGTTACTGGGCGATCAAAAGCTTACCGCGCAAGATATTCAAAGTGAACTGGATAACAACACCCAAGGTATTTTGGGTTATGTGGTTCGTTGGATTGACCAAGGCGTTGGTTGTTCGAAGGTACCTGATATTAACGATGTAGGGTTAATGGAAGACCGAGCGACGCTGCGTATTTCAAGCCAGCATATTGCGAACTGGTTACGTCACGGCATTTGCGAGGAAGCTCAGGTAATGAAAACCATGAAGCGTATGGCCGCAGTGGTGGATGAGCAAAACGCTGGCGACCCGAGTTACCGTAACATGGCGCCTGATTTTGAAAACAGCATTGCATTTTCAGCGGCGTGTCAGTTGGTATTCGAAGGCTGTGCTCAGCCGAGCGGTTACACCGAGCCAGTGCTGCACGCGATGCGTCTAAAACTGAAAGCGCAGGGATAGTGAAGCAACCGAATAACAAAAACAGAGAATGTAAAATACTAAAAAAAGAAACCCCCTTTAACCGAGCCCAAGGTGCCGCGCTTTTATAGCGCGGCTTTTTTTTGATTCATTTTTGTGAAGGGAAAGGTGGAAAGTGGGTCAGGTTAGTGATCACTAAGACTTAATTATTTCCGAGCCCTAATCACTGCCAGAACTTAGTTACTACCAACCTTATTTTCCGCCAAAGCAAAGATACTTAATGTCCATGTACTCATCGATGCCTTCTTTCGCACCTTCACGGCCAATACCTGATTGTTTCACGCCACCGAAAGGCGCGACTTCGGTTGAGATCAGGCCATCATTAATACCCACCATACCGTACTCAAGTGCCTCTGCGATGTTCCATACTCGATGAATGTTCTGACTGTAGAAGTACGACGCTAATCCATAAATGGTATCGTTGGCCATCTCGATAAGCTCTTCGTCCGTGTCGAATTTCATCACAGGCGCGACTGGGCCAAAGATCTCTTGTTGAACGATGTCCATGCTGTGTTTTACATCTTTAAGAACAACAGGCTGAATGAAAAGCCCATTAAGCTCCTGAGTTGGCGTGACAGGCGCAGCACCTTGTTCAATCGCTCGGTTTATCAAAGCTTGGATGTTGTTCTTCGCATTCAGGCTGACAACAGGTCCAATCGTGACACCCTCATCTAAACCGTTACCAATCTTAAGCTGCTGAACCGCTTGATCGAATTTAGCCACAAACTCATCGTACACTTTACTGTGAACGTAGAATCGGTTCGCACAGACACATGTTTGACCTGCATTACGGAACTTCGACGCCATTGCCCCTTGAACGGCTGCATCGATGTCGGCATCGTCAAACACAATAAATGGTGCGTTACCGCCAAGTTCCATTGAGGTGCGTTTGATGCCTTTTGCTGCTTGAGCCATCAAAATACTGCCCACACGGGTCGACCCAGTGAAAGAGATTTTTTTGATCAACGGATGCGAAGTGAATAGGTTGCCCACTTGTTCAGGGCTTTCACCAAGAACGACTTGAAGTAGATCCTTAGGGATACCCGCTTGATAAGCCAGTTCAACCACAGCAAACGCAGAAAGCGGTGTCTCATCCGAAGGTTTCACGACAAAGCTACAACCCGCAGCTAAGGCAGGAGCCGCTTTACGAGTGATCATTGCAATCGGGAAGTTCCATGGCGTAATCGCACATGCGACACCAATAGGCTGCTTGATGGTCACCAAGCGTTTGCCAGCGACTGTGCTAGGAATGGAATCACCATAAGTGCGCTTTGCTTCTTCTGCAAACCACTCAATGAAGCTCGCGCCATACACCACTTCGCCTGTCGCTTCGGCTAACGGCTTACCCTGTTCCATTGTCATGATTCGAGCAAGGTCATCTTTGTTTTCAAGGATCAGCTGGTGCCAGCGATGAAGCAGTGCAGCACGAGATTTAGCAGGAATTTTTGCCCACTCTTTCTGTGCTAAATGAGCTCGTTCAATCGCGCTCGCTAACTCTGTTTTTGATGATACCGGTGCGTGCCCGATGAGTTCACCCGTTGCTGGATTGGTCACGGCAACCGCGTTATTCGCTTCTGTCACCATAAAAGAGAGTAAGCGCTGGTTATTAATTTCTAGCATGTGATTCCTTCTTGATGATTACTTAACACGTGTTGGTGCTGTTATTGAGTTGATGTCTATGCAGTGCTGATGATTCGCTTTAGCCTGCCAAGGTTATTCTTGCGCCCAGTTGTCTGCTTCTATCTTCGCTAATGCTTTTGCTGCTTTTTGAAGTGCGGGCAAGAATTTTATTGCTTCGTCCGGTTTCACTCGAATCACAGGTGCTTGGATCGCTAGGCCTAGATTTGATTGACCAGTTGGTGAGGGTATCAGCACAGCGATACAGACTAAGCCTGGTAAAAACTCTTCATCATCAATAGCAAAACCTTGGATTTTCGCTTCTTCAATGTCTTTCTCTAGAGTCGAATAGTCGGTAATCGTGTTTACTGTGTATTGAGTCAGCGGCACGTTTTCAATTAATCGTCTGCGCTGCGACTTAGACATGTGTGCTAAAAACAGTTTGCCGGTAGCCGAGCAGTGCACGGGAACGCGAGAGCCGGGGTGCAGGTGAAAGCGAAGGGGGGCTTCAGTTTCGGCACGATCGAGATAGATGATTTCGCCACTTGAAAGAGCGGTCAGGTTACAACTCTCACCGACTTCTGCTCTCAGGTTCTCAAGGATAGTGCGTCGCGCGCTGTGCATGGTGCTATTCAAAAGTAGGTTTTCGGCAAGTTTTCTGAGTCGAATACCTGAGCTGTAGTGCTTTTCGTCGCCATCTCTTTGAATGATGCCCGCCGCTTCTAACTGTTGAAGCATTCGGTGCAGCGTGGGTTTTGGCAATCCGGTCTCTTCGACTAAACCTTGCAGAGAAATAAACTCGTCTTTTTGCGCTATCACCTCTAATAGTGCAAAAAGTCGGAGGGTCGGTGTATCCCCTTGAACTTGCGGTGTTTCTGTTTGCATACAGTGATTCATCCTTGCGATATGTCTATGCCTAAGAGTGTACATACCAAATCACTATTCTTCAATTATCTGAATAAAATTTGACCTTTTTTGTTATTCCAATTATATAAA
>NZ_JBFRTQ010000070.1:0-2943 GCF_041474195.1 Vibrio sp. 10N.222.52.C3
ACCCTTTCGGGTTGTATGGTTAAGTGACTAAGCGTACACGGTGGATGCCTTGGCAGTCAGAGGCGATGAAAGGCGTAATAACTTGCGATAAGCCCAGATTAGGTAGTAATAACCTTTTGAGTCTGGGATTCCTGAATGGGGAAACCCACTTACATAAGTAAGTATCCTGTTGTGAATACATAGCAACAGGAGGCAAACCGGGGGAACTGAAACATCTAAGTACCCCGAGGAAGAGAAATCAACCGAGATTCCGAAAGTAGCGGCGAGCGAAATTGGATTAGCCCTTAAGCTTTTAATGATGCAGGTGAAGAGTCTGGAAAGTCTCGCAGTAAAGGGTGATAGCCCCGTAACCGACACATCATAATCAGTGAAAACGAGTAGGGCGGGACACGTGATATCCTGTCTGAATATGGGGGGACCATCCTCCAAGGCTAAATACTACTGACTGACCGATAGTGAACCAGTACCGTGAGGGAAAGGCGAAAAGAACCCCTGTGAGGGGAGTGAAATAGAACCTGAAACCGTGTACGTACAAGCAGTAGGAGCACCTTCGTGGTGTGACTGCGTACCTTTTGTATAATGGGTCAGCGACTTAATTTTAGTAGCAAGGTTAACCGTTTAGGGGAGCCGTAGGGAAACCGAGTCTTAACTGGGCGTACAGTTGCTAGGATTAGACCCGAAACCAGGTGATCTAGCCATGGGCAGGTTGAAGGTTGAGTAACATCAACTGGAGGACCGAACCGACTAATGTTGAAAAATTAGCGGATGACTTGTGGCTAGGGGTGAAAGGCCAATCAAACCTGGAGATAGCTGGTTCTCCCCGAAAGCTATTTAGGTAGCGCCTCGGACGAATACTACTGGGGGTAGAGCACTGTTAAGGCTAGGGGGTCATCCCGACTTACCAACCCTTTGCAAACTCCGAATACCAGTAAGTACTATCCGGGAGACACACGGCGGGTGCTAACGTCCGTCGTGGAGAGGGAAACAACCCAGACCGCCAGCTAAGGTCCCAAAGTATAGCTAAGTGGGAAACGATGTGGGAAGGCTCAGACAGCCAGGATGTTGGCTTAGAAGCAGCCATCATTTAAAGAAAGCGTAATAGCTCACTGGTCGAGTCGGCCTGCGCGGAAGATGTAACGGGGCTAAGCTATACACCGAAGCTGCGGCTACGTACCTTAGGGTATGTGGGGTAGGGGAGCGTTCTGTAAGCCGTTGAAGGTGGTCTGTAAGGGCTGCTGGAGGTATCAGAAGTGCGAATGCTGACATGAGTAACGATAAAGGGAGTGAAAAACTCCCTCGCCGGAAGACCAAGGGTTCCTGTCCAACGTTAATCGGGGCAGGGTAAGTCGACTCCTAAGGCGAGGCCGAAAGGCGTAGTCGATGGGAAACGGGTTAATATTCCCGTACTTCTTACAATTGCGATGGGGGGACGGAGAAGGCTAGGTGGGCCTGGCGACGGTTGTCCAGGTTCAAGTACGTAGGCGGGTGGTTTAGGTAAATCCGGACCGCTACTAACGCTGAGATACGATGTCGAGCTACTACGGTAGTGAAGTCATTGATGCCATGCTTCCAGGAAAAGCCTCTAAGCTTCAGATTGTAAGGAATCGTACCCCAAACCGACACAGGTGGTCGGGTAGAGAATACCAAGGCGCTTGAGAGAACTCGGGTGAAGGAACTAGGCAAAATGGTACCGTAACTTCGGGAGAAGGTACGCTCTTATCAGTGAAGTCCCTTGCGGATGGAGCAGACGAGAGTCGCAGATACCAGGTGGCTGCAACTGTTTATTAAAAACACAGCACTGTGCAAAATCGTAAGATGACGTATACGGTGTGACGCCTGCCCGGTGCCGGAAGGTTAATTGATGGGGTTAGACTTCGGTCGAAGCTCTTGATCGAAGCCCCGGTAAACGGCGGCCGTAACTATAACGGTCCTAAGGTAGCGAAATTCCTTGTCGGGTAAGTTCCGACCTGCACGAATGGCGTAATGATGGCCACGCTGTCTCCACCCGAGACTCAGTGAAATTGAAATCGCTGTGAAGATGCAGTGTACCCGCGGCTAGACGGAAAGACCCCGTGAACCTTTACTACAGCTTGGCACTGAACATTGAACCTACATGTGTAGGATAGGTGGGAGACTATGAAACCGCGTCGCTAGATGTGGTGGAGTCGTCCTTGAAATACCACCCTTGTAGTTTTGATGTTCTAACGTTGGTCCCTGAATCGGGATTACGGACAGTGCCTGGTGGGTAGTTTGACTGGGGCGGTCTCCTCCCAAAGAGTAACGGAGGAGCACGAAGGTGGGCTAAACACGGTTGGACATCGTGTGGTTAGTGCAATGGCATAAGCCCGCTTGACTGCGAGAATGACAATTCGAGCAGGTGCGAAAGCAGGTCATAGTGATCCGGTGGTTCTGAATGGAAGGGCCATCGCTCAACGGATAAAAGGTACTCCGGGGATAACAGGCTGATACCGCCCAAGAGTTCATATCGACGGCGGTGTTTGGCACCTCGATGTCGGCTCATCACATCCTGGGGCTGAAGTCGGTCCCAAGGGTATGGCTGTTCGCCATTTAAAGTGGTACGCGAGCTGGGTTTAGAACGTCGTGAGACAGTTCGGTCCCTATCTGCCGTGGGCGTTGGAAAATTGAAAGGGGCTGCTCCTAGTACGAGAGGACCGGAGTGGACGAACCTCTGGTGTTCGGGTTGTCATGCCAATGGCATTGCCCGGTAGCTAAGTTCGGAATCGATAACCGCTGAAAGCATCTAAGCGGGAAGCGAGCCTTGAGATGAGTTTTCCCTGGCACTATAAGTGTCCTAAAGGGTTGTCGTAGACTACGACGTTGATAGGCAGGGTGTGTAAGTGCTGCGAGGCATTGAGCTAACCTGTACTAATTGCCCGTGAGGCTTAACCATACAACACCCAAGGGGTTTTGTGGACTCAAAGA
>NZ_JBFRTQ010000071.1:0-33137 GCF_041474195.1 Vibrio sp. 10N.222.52.C3
TTGTGATCAAGAGACAGCCCAATACGGAGCCATTTTTATTTGCTATAAGCCTATCTCACAAGATACAGACGCATCTAGATTATGAGCACAGAAGACCTTTCTGTGCAGGTTGCGTCATTTCGATGTCACCTTGTAGAGAACGGTAAACGATGGTGTTCCACACTTCACCATTATCCATTTCAAACTCAATAGCGTAATTCAAACCCGCGACAACCTGAGTTCGAACACTCAAGATCTGCTTGAGCTCAGCTGAAGTGTTCATTTGGCTAAGAACTGCGTTTAAAGCTTGCTTGGCTTCTGGTGTTATCTCACTTTTCGACCAACCACCCGTCAGGTTTTTAGTGCTGCAGATGGGGTTCGCATTCTCTTGCGGTTGAGTTGGTACCTCTGATTTCTGACTACACCCAGCTAACGCCACGACACTAAACAAGGTTGCTGTTCCAAGTAATGATGTTAATCGTACGTTCTTCATAAATTCTCTCTACCTCAATCATTTACGAGGGATTACTCGCAATAATGTTTCATATGCAGGCAAGCTTAAACCTCGAATGTCATCACTTCATCAGAGATTATGGTGTAACTACTCTATAAACACAGGAGATTGTCAGGAAAACAAGACGAGCACTGGAGCTCTGCTTTTATCCACCTGATATTTAAATCATTAAAATGAGTAGCGAGAGAATAAGCGAGTAATAATACAGACATAATTAATCAGATAATTACATACTTCACACCAAAAACATTCCTATCACGATTAATAAGATGAGCTCATCTTGATGTGGATTATGATATTGGTTCAAAAAATAGATATTTGAAATTATTTTATAAATCCAAAAGTTTATGCTCGACTTAATCATGTCTGATTTTAAAACTGTGATCCAACCCTACAAGTTGTTGATAATAATGTATTTTGTTCATCTTTGAATTCATTCAAATATGGAAAATCTTTATTGTTGAGGGTGAGTGCAAGTAGTAAAATCTCGCCCGATTATGCAACTTACTTCTCACACCATGGACACAAGTAAAGTTACGATTGGCTCTCTCAAAGTAACGTAACTTCAAACACATACCTAAAATCAGTGTCCTATAGATAGTGCAGATCAAATAAAAATAATTATATAAACCTAGGCTAGGTTAAACATGAAATTAACGTCGTCTTTAGGCTCACTGTTGGCTAGCAGTCTGTCTATCGAAATAAAACAGCGAGCGCTGATAGAGCTCGTCATCAGCACTTATCAGCCACATGAGCGCACTGAGCTTTTTCAAAGCGTGACTGAATATCGTAGAAGCCAATTAGAATTGCTTTTCCCAGAGCATCAAAACAAAAGCTACTCTGTATTGTTTGAGGTGATGGACTACCGCGATCTGATTCTGCGCTATCCAAATACACTATCTGCAGAGATTGCTCTTCTAGAGCAGGCTGTAGGGCAGTGCTATATGCATTGGCTAGATTTCTGGTGTGAGTGTGAAATTGCTGCGATCAAAGCAAAATCTCCATTAAATCCAAGCTCCATTTCTCATGTCGACCTCCCTATCAATGACAGTGCTTATTACGGTGCGATCATCGAACAGATAGAACATGAGCCACTTTTGGTACAAACACCGAGTCACCCACAAGGAATGCCAATCAGCGATGCCATTGCTTTAAGCAATCTCGAGGTGTTCATCAAGGGCGAGAAATGGTTTGAGATGCTGCCTTTATTACACCTTTCTCAGGCAGGTAAGCATTTTATTCTGCTCAAGCATCCAGTCGATGAAGCCTTTCCAACACTGGTTTCCTCTGCGCTGATTCAAGACTGGTCTAAGAATGACACTTGGCTAAGTTACGCACCGCCGTTCAGCAATGAGCAATGGCAATACTGTTTACCCAATTACGGCTACGATGAACTCGCAGGGTTACAACTTTTCACACCGCCTACACTGTCAAAATGTTACTCTCTCCCAGAATTTGACCAACAATTCCAGTTACAATTGTCCGACAAAGATGCCCTGTGTGAGGTGTTACGTCTGACAGTCAGTGGCAATACCCAACAAAAGCTCTATTTCCTCTACCTTTCTCAAAAAGAGCTGATGAGTGTGTTACACCAAATAGGCTATAAGATTGGCTTCACTATTATCGAGCAACCTTTCATGCTTCAGTTTTATCAAACCATTGATTCCAATGCATACTTCCATTCTGGATATTGCGAATTAAATGACGATGGCACGACAATTTATCGTGGATTCTGGAATTTTGAGATGATGGTAAAAGCGTTCAATAATGTCGATTTTCGAAGCTACAAACGCGCAGTGCGAGAAAGCAGAAAGTCATTAGAAAAGTCGCGCTCGGCAGGAAAAACTAGCTCGGTGAAAAAGGATGAACATGTTTGATTTCGGCCTAGAGGCGATCATCTATGCAAAAGCAATCACACTGCTTGCAACCGTGGCTGTGGTTGTAATGTGGTTGTTCTATTACTGCTATCGCCTGAAACAGAAGAACGAAGTGATCGCAGGGACACACCATGCCCCTTACATCGCGTATTCGATCTGCATTGTTGCGTGGATCAGCAGTAACGCTTATTTCCATACCGACTTATTACCGGAACTTGGGGCCTCGGCCGCCGTGTTCGCCGCAAAGTTTGCCAACCTCGCCTCGTTCTTTGCGTTTGCCTTTGCCTATTACTTCTCGTGCAAACTCGCCGCTGAACAACGCAGTGGTAAGGTTCATGTGTGGCAGCAAGCCATTTTCGTCACCCTGACCGTCTACTCCTTCTTTATCAATTTAAGTCCGGGGTTAACCGTTGAACACGTCACCATTGCAGGCCCAAGCCAGTTCGTGATTGAGTTTGGCCCGCATACGCCGTACTTCTTTATTGGGATGATTAGCTTTGTAGTACTAACACTACTCAACCTGGTGGCCATGCGCGCCAACAGCAGCAAGCTAACTTTAGCCAAAACCAACTATATGATCGCCGGCATTTTAGTCTTCATGCTGTCTACTGCGACGATCCACCTAGGCATGACCTACTTCTTGCGTGATTTCTCGCTCACTTGGCTGCCACCAGCTTTGTCGATAAGTGAAATGTTGTTCGTTGGCTATGCCCTGCTGACCTCGCGCTTCTACAGCGTGAAATACCTGGCGTACATGAGCCTAAATGCGATGTTGGTTTGTGCTATTTTGGTGATCCCTTTTGGCGCGATATTTATCCCGCTGACAGACGACAGTCAATGGCTTGTTGCTATCCCAATCTGCGCGGTTATCGGCATCACTTGGCATTTACTCTACAAGCGTGTGAGCGACTACGCCTCCTTCTTTATCTACGGAAACAAGAAAACGCCAGTACAACAGATCCTCGCGCTAGAAGAGGATTTCAAGCTATCAATTGATGATGCAATGCGTCGTTTGGGTAGCCTACTGCAAATTCCAGAAGATAAGCTACGTCTAGTCAACAGCAACTACAACGAAACCTTCTACGAAGATTATCTGTCTACTAACAAGTCCGTTTTAGTGTTCGATGAGTTGTCTCAGGAGCTTGATTACACCGCACCAGCCAAGCGCTCAATCAAAGCCCTGTATGACAAAATGAGCTCCAACGATACCGCTTTGGTGATGCCTCTGTTTGGCCAGGGGAAATCGGTCACGCACTTGTTAGTATCGTCACACAAGAGCAACGATCAGATGTTCTCTAACGAAGAGATCTCTGCACTGCAAACCTTGTTAACTCGTGTACAAAGCACCATTGAAGCCGATAGACGCATTCGCCAAAGTCGCGCGCTTGCTAATTCTATCGCACACGAAATGCGTAACCCGCTGGCTCAAGTGCAGCTGCATTTTGAGGTGTTAAAACAGCACATTGATAACCAAGCCCCAGCTAAACAAATCCTAAAGGATATTGAGAATGGCCAAGCGGCGATTCAACGCGGGCGACAACTGATTGATATCATCCTGCGCGAAGTCAGTGACAGTACGCCTGAACACGGCCCTGTGGCCATGACCTCTATCCACAAAGCCGTAGATCAAGCCGTAAGCCACTATGGTTTTGAGAATGAAAAGATCATTGAACGCATTCGTTTACCACAACACGCTGATTTTGTAGCAAAGCTCAATGAAACCTTATTCAATTTCGTTATTTTCAACCTGATACGTAATGCAATCTATTACTTTGATTCTTATCCAGAAAGCCAAATTGAGATCAGCACCAACACAGGGCCTTACGAGAACGTTCTGATATTCCGAGATACCGGCCCTGGCATTGACGAAGCCATTGCACATAAGATCTTTGATGACTTCTTCTCTTACCAAAAAAGCGGTGGTAGCGGCCTAGGGCTTGGCTATTGCCAACGTGTGATGCGTTCATTTGGCGGCCGAGTTGAGTGCCACTCTAAACTTGGGGAGTTTACTGAGTTCCACCTGTACTTCCCGGTAGTACCCAATGCACCCAAAGCAGACGCACTTCGTACGCCTTACTTCAATGATTGGAAAAGTAATCAAACCACAACTGAAAACAAACCCAACGCAGAAGTTAAGCCAGATAACCAAGCGGAAACGCAAAGTTCAGAGCCAACAAGTACGCTAACCCCAGAGAACCATTTGGCTCCAACCGTGCTTATCGTCGATGATAAAGAAGTGCAACGCACGCTTGTTCAGATGTACCTGAGTCGACTTGGCGTAAATAGCTTACAAGCTAAAAACGGCGAGAATGCCGTCGAGCTGTTCAAAACACACAAGGTCGATTTGATCTTAATGGACGTACAAATGCCGATAATGAATGGTTTTGACGCAAGCCAAATCATCAAGGCACGCTCTCCTCAAACGCCAATCATTGCTTTGTCTGGCGAATCAGGACAGCACGAGTTAGATATGATCAGCAAGTTGATGGATGGTCGCCTAGAGAAACCAACCTCCTTGAACGTACTGCAACACGTGCTCGATAACTGGCTTGAAAAAGACTGGGCGTCGAATGCTCCCAAAGAAACCGAAGATGAAGAGTAAATTCAGGAAAACACGAATCGCAATTTAGCCAGCTGATTACTGTTTGTCTCATTACATTGCTTTAATTATTCATCAAAAAGCCAGCCGAACAAGGCTGGCTCTATCAGAACTAAACGCTCTAATTAATCTAAAAGTGAACGAACATAATCAGCGATTTCTTGGTTTTGGCAATGCTCAAAGAAGCATTGTTGGAAACGTTCGCTGCCAACCGCTGTTTTCACTAGATCTTGGTCGATGGCTCTCAGAGAATCAATAAAGTTATCTTTTACCACCGCCGCTTTCACTTCATTCAAAATTGCTGCATTACGTTGCTGTGGTTCTGCACGCTCTAGTGGATACCCATTACCACGCTCGCCTGTGAACGCTTTTTCAAAGATATAACGAATGTTGAGTTCACCTGCCCAGCCAAAGCCTTTAGCAAAAGCGAGAGCGAGAGCATTACCGTTGTTAATTTGGTTAAACAAGAAAGCATCTGATGGCTCTAGGCAGTAACCACAAACCACCCCCGGATGCAGGTTCAGTGACATCAAAGCACCTTGGCCAGTGCCACATCCTGTCACAACAAAGTCAACAGCCTTTGAGTTAATCAGAATGCTCGCCATAATACCTAGATGAATATACGTTAAGTGGTGATCGTTCTCGTCTGTCATTCCTAGGTTGAAGACATCGTGACCAAAACCACCAGCAACTGACTCTAGTTCAGCTGATACCATAGCATTTTTGCCTGCTTGACTGTTTTCCATCATTAAAGCGATTTTCATTTATCTTCTCCTGCAAGATTGCTGCAAACTCAAAATTTAGAATAAAAAACCAACTAGCGTGCTAACCAACCACCGTCAACAGCAATGGTATAGCCATTAATGTAATCCGATGCTGATGATGCTAAGAACACACAAGGACCTGCGATATCTTGCGGTTTACCCCAACGTTCAGCCGGAATACGCTCAAGAATCGCTTGATTACGCTCAGCATCTTCACGCAGAGCTTGAGTATTGTTCGTTTCCATATAACCGGGGGCTATCGCATTCACGTTGATATTATCGCGCGCCCATTCGTTCGCCATCGCACGTGTCACGCCCATCACAGCACTTTTTGAAGCCGTATAGGAAGGAACTCGAATGCCACCTTGGAATGAGAGCATCGATGCAATGTTAATGATCTTTCCGCCAGTACCTTGAGCCTTAAATTGCTTTGCAACAGCCTGAGACATAAAGAACACCGTCTTGGTGTTCACGTTCATTACGTCATCCCAATCTTGCTCTGAGAACTCAATAGCATCTTGGCGGCGAATAATTCCTGCATTGTTCACGAGAATGTCGACTTGGCCAAACTCAGCCAAAGTGCGCTCTATAACCCCTGGAATGCACGCTTGCTCGAGAAGATCAGCACTCACGTTTAGGAACGAATGACCTGCTGCACTCATTTTCTCAATAGTCTCTTCAGGCTCTGTTCGGTTAACACCGACAACCTTACAACCGGCTTCCGCTAGGCCTAATGCAATACCTTGCCCAAGCCCCGTGTTACAGCCCGTCACTATCGCTACTTTACCTTCCAGACTGAATGACTCTAAGATCATGCTCGCTTCCTCAATTACATTGGATTCATTGCGTATCGTTATTACCAATAATTAAATCATACAATAAGATGTAAATACGAGAGCGACGTTGTAGAAGTTCGATCTTGCACCAAAATCAGTCGAACAAGTGAAACGGCACCACAAACTAAATGAATAGGGGAAAGTGATTTGAAGACGAGAAACCTATAACCCACTATGAACAATGAGTTCGAAGATCACCCAAACCAGATATTTTAGGGATTTGGCAACAATTCCATGATTTAAAAGAGTAAAAGGGTTATACATAATAATGTGTTATCTAAATTACTGAAATTATCATGACGCTCAAAGAGATCCTTAAAATTCCCAATGTCCGCTACTTCTTGATGTTTAGAAGCAGCTACTTTGCGCGTTTTTACTACCCTATATTCACACTACTTTATTTAGATTACGGGTTAACCCTGTCTCAATTCGCGATGCTCAATGTAGTTTGGGCGGCCACCATTGTGCTTGCTGAAGTACCGTCGGGTGCATTCGCCGATACCTTAGGCCGCAAGAAACTGGTGGTGCTGTCTTCGATTGTGATGTTTGTTGAGATCGCAATGATCGCCTTAGTGCCAACCGGAAACCCCGACTTGGTGTTCATAGTCTTTCTGATTAACCGGATTCTCAGTGGCTTAGCGATGGCACTGGCCAGCGGCGCCGACGAGGCATTGGCTTACGACACCTTAAAAGAACAAGGTAATGAAGAGTTGTGGCCGCGAGTGCTGCAAATCCAGCTTCGTGTCGCCTCAACGGTCGGTATCTTTGTCACGCTGATTGGTGCGGCGATGTACGACGTGAATTTTATGACGAACATCTTTCATTCCCTTGGACTAGCCGAACCAGAAAGCACCAAAGATCTGATGCGTATTCCTGTGTTCGCCACCCTATTTGTAGCGATGATCGCTATCTATGCCGCGATTAATATGCGCGAAGAGAAAAAGCTGATGCCAAGCGACCAAACCAAATTGGCAACCACCATCTCAAGTCTTAAATTGACGATCGATGCAGGTAAATGGGTATTCGCTACGCCTTACGTGCTGTTCATCTTGCTCTACTACAGCCTATTCGAACACACCTCACGCATGTTCCTAACCATGAACAGCCAATACTATCTGGCCATTGATATTCCAATTATCTACTTTGGTTTTATTGGTGCGGGTATCAGCTTGCTTAAGATTATATTGGCAGGACAAAGCCGAAGATTAGCAGAGAGTATGGAGGCTAAAACCTTCATTGTGGTTATGGGATTGGCAAGCATGGCGACTTATTACTGGATCAGTTTAGGTTGGTCGATTTACGGAGTCATTCCGGCACTAGTATTAATCTTTATCATCATGACGATGAACATTTTCATCAGCTACCACCTGAATAAAAAAACCGAATCACACAACAGAGCCACCGTTCTTAGTTTCAAAGGTTTGATGTTTAACCTCGGATACGGTCTGATCGGTATCTTGTACGCTTACTACTATAAGTTGGTGTCTCAGGGCTACACCGAACAAGAAATAGAACAGAACCTTGCCTTCTTGGCCTCACTGTCTTCTTTTTTCTATTACTTCACCTTACTGTTCGTTTTGATCAGCGCGCTGTTCTACTTCAAGAACAGAAAAGAAGCGATTTTCTAAACAATCGATTGATGTCGAGTGACAAGTAAATGAAGCCGTTAAGGTTTACAGCGCAAGTTTTAAAGACCGAATATTCTTCAAAACCGAGCGATTCACGCAACTGACTATTGCTTATTAAAAGAACAAGTCGCTTCTTATATTGGTTTTATTTGTTAATATAATCAGCAAATTACATAACACATGGACGCGTCATGTCTTTTAGTTGGATAGCCTTTACTCTCCTTGCTGCCTTTAGCCAATCTTGGCGCAATGCCTTTCAAAGTAAATTAAGTGGCACCATGAGCGTTGCTGGCGTGACGTTAGCGCGATTTATTTGGGCTGGCCCAATCGCCCTTATTTACCTCTGCGCCCTCTATCAATGGCAGCCCGTATCCGCACCGGATTTTTCGGGTGAGTTTGTTTTCTATATTGTTGCTGCCGCCATCATGCAGATCCTCGCGACCGGCTTAATGGTGATGCTGTTCAAGCTAGAAAACTATGCGATAGGCGCAGGATTAGCCAAGTGTGAAGCCCCCGTATCTGCTGTGCTATCCGTATTGTTTTTTGGTACTGCTTTGACACTAACAGGTTGGGTCGGCGTACTTATTGGTACTTTAGGCGTGCTAATCATGAGTAGCGCTTCTGGCTGGCGAAGCTTGTCCCCGAAAGTGTTCTTATTAGGTATGGCGTGTAGCACCGCCTTTGCTTTAACGTCTCTTTGGGTACGGGAAGCAAGTTTGAGCATAGGGTTGCCCTTCCCTCATAGTGCTGCTTGGGTGCTGTTCCTCGTCATTTCCCTTCAGACAGTGATTATCTGTACGTATCTCTTTTTCAGAGAACGCGACACGCTGCGCCTGATATTCAAGAAGTCGAAACTAGTCATCATGACAAGCTTAGCGAGTGTTATCGGTTCTCTGGGTTGGTTTAGCGCGATGTCGCTTCAAGCCGTGCCGTACGTAAAGACACTCGGGCAAGTCGAAGTGATCTTCATGGTGTTGATATCCTATTTCTGGTTAGGGCAAAGCATCGCGCGCAAAGACATTCTTGCGCTCATCTTGCTTTCTATCGCAGCAGTATTGGTTATGTGGCAGTGACGAGCTCGTTAATATGACTAGGACAAATTGAAGTCATATTGCGACCGTTTGTTTTCGCTTGATATAACGCTTTGTCGGCTCGGCTAATAAACCCATTCCAACTCTCATGCGGGTGAAGCTGAGCGACACCGAAACTCGACGTCAGAAACATCTCATTTCCTTGCACGGCTGAGATCTCTGAAATAGACAATCGCAGCTTACAAGCAATAGCCTGTGCTTGTAGGAAATTGACATTGGGTAATAAAATCATTATCTCGTCTCCGCCAAAACGGAACGCGCTGGCTGTTGGCGATGTTTTTATCGCACTTTGAACCATTTCAGCAAAAGACTTGATCACGAGATCACCCACAATGTGTCCGTGTTGGTCATTGATCGACTTAAAATTATCAATATCCATCATAATGGCACTGACAGGTGTACTCCCCGCCTGCTTCATGATGACTGGTACCATTTCATCTAATGCTCTGCGGTTTCCAAGTGCCGTTAAAGGGTCACTGTAAGATAGGTCATGAATAGACCTAAGCAACCTTGCATTAATCAACCAGAGCATCGTGAAGCTCATCGATACGATAAGAACAATACTCACTAAAAAGGCAAGCTGATGAATGAGTGCAGCCGCCATGAAATCCTGCAACTCAGCTGAAAATAGCGTCACCACAACTCGAAAAACCATAAACCCGCCATATATCGTAAATGACAAGGCCATCATCCGAATACCTAGAGTCAAGTCATCACGCCGGCCCTTTAATACCGCAAAGGCAGTGCAAAGAGTCACAAAAGCCAGATATAAACTAATGAGGATAATTCGAGCCTTTATGGAAGGCTCATAGAACGTGATGTAAATAAAACATGGCAAAAGAGCCAACATCATTAGACTACTGAGGTAGGTGCATTTGAGAGAGTATTCTCGAAACAGACATAAGCTATACAAGGCGAGATGAAAACCAAGCGCAATGACCATATTGGCACCAATAACGGTTACCCAATCAGGGAACTCCCCTCTTAGGCTCAACATCAACGGCCCAGTTCCGATAACAAATATTGAAATGGAAAAGATTGAAAGCCCTTTAATGGACTGTTGAGTGAATTGAAATAACAACAAGCCAATACAGTAAATGAAAGAGAACAAAATAATAATAAAATTAAGTGTTCTCATATCCAGCGAAAAACCATCCATGATTTTCTATCTTCCATACGCAACCAAATTTCAACATGGTCAATAATCATGCAAACCACAAAAACATTCACCATGTGAATCTTTTTATTTTATAAAAATAGGGGGTAGATCACATATGCGGAGATTTTTATCGCATGAGTCCATGATATGGATAGGCATGTAACACTCGCCCCCATAGAGTTTTATCGCATCACTGAATCTACAGGCTTCTGCACTCGTTACTTGGTTGAATGACGACTGTCTGGCATTATGCGCCCAAGAAATCTCTAGGGCTGTTGACCTTAGTTATTATACAGCAAAGAATGAACGAAGGTAGTCAGTGGTAGAAAACAGCCAACAATTAAGTGACCGTTACGACGAACATGGTTACTTTGTTATCAGTAATTATTTCAATGAAGCTCAAATTGCATCGCTTAGAAAAGTCGTGCTGAAATTTCATGAATCATGGAAAGCAGACAACGAAGAATTCTATAAAGAAGAAGCATTTAACTCGTCTTTAATTACGGGAAGCGAGTATTTGCCTGCCGACGATAGAAGCGTGCTTTTCGACTTCATAAGCTCGAAACAAGTGATGGATGTGGTTGATGCGGTGATTCCGAACAAGCCGGCATTCATGAATACACAGCTGTTCTTCAACCCAGTAAACCCGCAGCAAAAAGACTTCTGGCATCGTGACTGTCAATACGACTACGACATTGATGACCAGATGAAAGTCATCATGGAAACCCAAGTATTGCATCTGCGAGTGCCCCTTTTTGATGAGCCCGGCATGGAACTTATCCCCGGCACGCACAAACGTTGGGATAACGAAGAAGAGTACAATGTTCGCCAAGAAGAAAACGGCAAAGTGAGCAGCGATGACATCTCTGGTGGTAAGCAGATACCGTTAGCCGCAGGTGACTTATTGGTGTTTTCAGCGGATATGATCCACCGAGGCCGATATGGCTTGGATCGTTTGGCTTTGGATATTTTGATCTTCGATTCGGCGGCAGACTATGTCGACTACGTTGATGACGACTGTTTACCGACGCCAGCTATGTTAAGCAATATTAGCGACCCAAGGTTGTTTATGAACACGCTACACTTAAAATCAATGCAGTACTCATAATCCATAAAGGTGCCCAAACTATGACTGACACTAAGCAAAATACCCGAATTAGCCAGTTCCGTTTCGGTCAGCCAAAAGAATCTCTCAAGTTAGAACATGTCGCTTTAGGGGTACTAGACAAAGATAAAGTTCGCGTACAAATTGAAGCGACTAACATCAACCCTAGTGATCTGTTGTCGATTTATGGTGTGGGCCAATACAAACATAGCCATCAGCCGCCGAGAGTACCGGGATTTGAAGCGGTAGGAAGGATTGTAGAATCCAGCAGTGCTAAGTTTATAGTGAATCAACGAGTGCTTGTGGCAACCAGTGGAACATGGCAGAACTATGTCGATGTATCACCAGATGATCTGTTCCAAATTCCTCAACATTTAGACAATGGCTACGCCTGTCAGTTGTACATTAATGCGCTAACCGCATGGGTGCTAACGACAGAAATAGCCAAGCTGACCCAAGAGGATGTGTTGATCATCAACGCGGGCAGTTCAGCCATCGGTAAGATCTTCTCCCAGTTATCAGCATCACTCGGCTTCAACATCATTGTCGTTACATCACAGCAGACACAATACCCTGCCACTTCCTGTTGGGTGATAGATGCGAACGCTGATCTAGTTTCTCAAATTAAGGCATTAGGCTTGCATATGCCAACCGTTGCCTTTGATGCGATTGGCGGCTCACCCGGAACCGATCTTGTTCACACCCTTGGCAACAACGGGCGCTTTATCAACTATGGGACGCTGTCGTTGGATTTTTACGAGCCACGCTTCTTTGAGTACGCGAAAAACCAACACATCGATTTCAGCACCTTCTTCTTGCGTTATTGGGAGGAAGCAGAAGGTAAAGATGTTCGCCGTGATAAGTTCACGACCATGCTAGATCACTTCATCACAAACGACATTCAGCTCGACGTTGACCGCTATCTACCATTCGATGAAGTGCAAACCGCGATTGATCTCATTGAATCGAAAACCACACGCCTAGAGGGCAAGATCATCTTACTGCCACAGTAAGTGAGAGTTGGACGATATATACCTTGTTTATTTCAACAGGCAAGACGTTCAACAGCTTACAAGCGTGCTTGTTAATACACCATCGCTTAGGAAGTTTGATTAAAGAAATCGAAGATTGAAAAGATAGCGAAGAGTTGTGGTGCATTTCTCCATAACTTAAGTGGTTACGAGATGGTCATGAATCACATTTATTTGAAACATCAATTAGTTATATCAGTAGAAATATGATACTGATCACCCATAAGATAACCTCGATTCTATATGGTAGCGTCATACTTAAAACCACGATGTGAACATACTTATGAAAAGACACATACTATCAAGCGCCATCCTACTCTCTCTAGCCTTTCCCACCTTTGCAGCTGATGGCGATATACACGATGTCACGATACTGGGTACTTCAGATATCCACGGTCATTTTATGGCGTGGGATTACGCGGCAGATAAACTCAACACTCGTGGTAGCTTGAGCCAAATCGCGACCAAAGTTGGTGAGATCCGCAAAGAGCAATCTAACATTATCCTTGTCGACGCTGGCGATACCATCCAAGGCAACTTCGTAGAAACCTTCAAAGACGAGCCCGTTGATCCAATGATGCTTGGCTTTAATCACATGAAATACGATGTGTGGGTTTTAGGTAACCACGAATTCGACTTTGGCCTCAAAACCCTCAACAGGGCCGTTACCCAATTTAAAGGGCAGTCTCTCGGTGGCAACATCAAGAACAAAAACGGAAACCCATTCCTGCCTGGTTACACCATCCTAGAACGCGGTAGCATTAAGATCGGCGTGATCGGAATGGATACCCCAATGACGGAGGTCTTTGCGCAAGGTACCAACCGTTTAGAAGGCGTCACTTTCACTAATCCAACCTTGGAAGTGAAGAAAATCGTCAAAGAGATTGATGATAAAGTGGATGCCATCATATTGGTTGCCCATATGGGAATTGAGAACGAGAATGACATTGCCGACACCGGTGTCACCGACATTGCCAATGCAAACCCAGAGCTTGATGCCATCGTCGCTGGCCACATGCACACTCGCATCGAGAAAGCCGTTGTAAATGGCGTTATTATTACTGAACCCGACAGATATGGCCGCGCCCTATCTCGTATCGATCTTCAATTTGAAGAGCGCGATGGCACATTCACTCTCATCAACAAAGACAGCTTCACCTATAAAATTAAAGGTATCGACTCTGATGAGAATATGGACGAGTTATACCAGCCTTACCACAAACAACTCCGAGAAATGGCGAACAGACCTGTCGCTCAACTTACCGGCGTTGATTTAGTCCCAGAAAACGAAATCCGCGGTATCCCTCAAGTCCATGTTCAAGACACAGGCATCAGTGCGCTATTCCAAGAAGCGAGCTTCTTCTATGCACCTAAAGCCAATGTCATCGCACTTCAAATAGACAACGACAATGCCAAGCTCGATGTTGGCCCAATCAAAGCCAAAGACATCGCGTACAACTACCAATACGCAGGTGGCGAAATCACTGTCTACCAGATGACAGGCAAAGAGCTGAGAACCTACATGGAATGGTCTGCGGGCTACTTCAACTCAGTACAACCTGGCGATGTAACCTACAGCTTTAACCCTGAACGCAGAGCATCAAAATACTCGACCAATGACTTCTTCGCGGGCGTGGCTTATACCATCGACCTTACTCAGCCTGCAGGTACACGCATTACCAACCTCGCGTTTACAGATGGCACTCCGGTTACAGATCAAACAGAAATCCGTATTGGTATGAATAGCTATCGAATGGGTCATCTAACCAAGAAAGGCGGCGTGCTAGAAGGCGAATCGTTCCCTGTACTTTTTGATACGGAAGCAGAGTATGGAGAAGAAGCAGGCACAATCCGTAATATGACCATCAAATATCTTAAAGAAGAAAGGAACGGTCAGTATGAAGGTAAACCTCAACAACGATGGGCACTTTCTGGTTTAGAAAGCCGTTATAATGAACAACGAGAGATAGTGAAGTCATTGATTAATGATGAAACCATATCAATCCCGACCAGTGACGATGGCCACTACACAAACATCGCTTCTATCAACGTAAAAGAACTGATGTTCAAATCTGACGAAGCGAAACAAGCTGCCATAACCACACGCGAAAAGAAACTGGCGCAAGCAACTGAGCAAGAGAGTAAGCAGATCAAACGCGAAATCACTCTGATTGAAGCGCTCAATTAATCCCTGACCTCAAACCAATAACGACTTAACGACGCTTAGAGCGTGGTTAGGTCGTTTTTGTTCCCATTTTCCAACACCACATCTGTACTGAGTAAAACGGTTAATATTGGATGAATGATCTGCAAAGGCTAACTCATAGTTGGTAAAGTACTATGAGTTAAAAATCAGCCTGTCACTGTTTTTAGAAATGTTTAATTTGAGTAACAAGATTTTATGGATGCTAAAAGCAGAAATAATTTCAAGCAATCAGTTTTATTGTACGAGCTCTCTCTGCGACCATGGGCTGAAACATGTCTATTTAAAGTAATGTCGCATTCACTAGCATCGAACCGCATCGGTGAAAACAGTTCCTCAGTTGTGTTTGCGATCTGAAAAAGCTTACTCTTTAGACCTAAGTGTAAAGCTTCAGAACTTTCTCTTTTTCTAATTCCAGAAACGTAGCGAATATTATTGTATTCACCTTTGTTTGCAAGATGCATTAACGCTGATTCGATGATACTAAATAAACTCGGTATACAAATATTATAAAAACCTAAATTAAACGATTTGATAGATTCGATTAACATGTCACTGTAAGGTGGGATCAATAGTCGAGTTTCTCTTTCTAACTCAACTTGTAATAATGATTCAAAGCGCTCAGTCAATAGCTCTTCTATTGCTTGAACTTCACTTAGCTCATGTTCCCGTATGTAATCAAACAGTTCATTTTCTAAAGTTTCGGAAGTAATACACCAACCTTGCTTTCTTAATTCATCACTTCCGCACCATATTGCTTGATCTAAAACTCGTTGAAATAGCTCGATAACATAATGTTCATTCATCTAAATTTACCTAACAGATAATTTCCATACCGAATGTAAAATCTTCATCCCACTTCGTAGTAGATTGATTCTACTAAAATTTCTTACTTCATTAAAATCTCTTATGCTATTTTCGAGTTTTCAGCACCTCCAGTATAAACTTTTCTACATAGTGATATGTTCAAGAGCTACCGTGCAAGATTGCAACTAGATCAGAGTTATTTGAGTGCTGCTAGATAGGTATAATTTCCCCCGAGATACAACGCGAGGATTCACAATGAACAGCATTAGAAGAATGGAACAGGAACAAACTAGAGAAACAGCACGAACCGTCTGACGAAAAATCCAAAAGCCTCTGAGGTGACTCTAAGCTCCCACAAACACCTGTATTCCTCCTCACACTGATCTATTTCTCTCTTTTCGCAGTACAAGTTATTAATTATTCGATATAAATCGCTTTCTTTTTCAAATTGTTGTCTACAGTTTTATAGGGCTTGTCGCTTCAGTAATTGCCACAAGTAACGACACCTTTTGATGGTAGGTTTTGGTTATAAGGAAAGGAAATGGAAAGCCCAATTGTCACACTTACACATGCCAGCAAAAGCTTTGTTGATGGCAACGATACCCATCACGTGCTGGAAAATGTCGACTTCGCTTTGGCGACAAGCGCAAGCGTGGCTTTAACAGGGGTGAGTGGCAGTGGAAAGAGTACTCTGCTTAACATCATTGCGGGGTTTGAACCTCTATCCCGTGGAGAATTGTGGCTTGATGGCGAGAACACATCAAATTGGAAAGATCCACAATGGAGCCGATTTCGTCATCAAAAATTGGGCGTTATCTTTCAACAGTTCAACTTATTGACCCCACTCAACGTAAAACAAAACATCGCCTTCCCTCTTCATTTAAATCAACAGAAATGGAGCGACTGGTGCGATTATTTAGTTGATGCATTGGGCATCAGTGAGCTACTCGAAAGACACGTATCCGCACTCTCTGGCGGTCAGCAACAACGGGTGGCAATAGCGCGTGCGCTTGCCCATAAACCCAAACTACTGCTTGCCGATGAACCCACAGGCAACCTCGACCACAAAGCAGGCATTGAGGTAATGAAGCTGCTGAGTGAAATCACTACACAAGGCAACACTGCCGTGCTTTTGGTTACGCACAGCCCAGAATGCGCCAGCTTTATGCAGACAAAATTGGTGTTAGACGATGGTTGTTTAAGGAACGTAGATCTAACCCCAAGAGCAGCAACGTTGTGAGTCATTCAATGAAGCAAACTGGCTTTGCTCAGAACCAGCTCACCCATACCAAACTGACTCTGAATCTATTCGCGGCGCACTATCGTCAATCACCATTGCAAGCCGCAGCGATTCTGATCGGCATTGTGTTAGCGGTCACCTTGTTTGTCGCAGTGCAAGCCATCAACCTCAATGCCAAGCGCAGTTATGCAGAATCGACCGAGCAACTTAGCGCTCAAGCGCAGAACCTTATCATTCCACCAGCAGGGCAAAACTATTTGCCGGAATCGCTCTACTTCAGCTTAAGACAAAGTGGATTAAGCGCAGCGCTACCTGTTATTGAAGGGCGAGTAAGAGACGAGCAAGGTCGACGTTGGTCAGTTCAAGGCAGTGAGTTGATCGCCGCCCTCACTTCAAGATCTCGTCACGCTCGCGTCGACGAACAAAGCAACACTCAAACCAAAGAACCAAACATTTCCCTGTTCGACAATGCCTTACCTTTGCCGCAACTCTTAGCGGGTGAACCCATTGTGATGATGAGCCAGTCGCAGCACCAGAACTTGGGAGGAGTAGACACACTCACTTTGGATGAAGTGCTCATTCAAGTGGTAGTGCTACCAGATGAATGGCAGCTAGGTAGCCGAATGTTGATGGATATTGGGTTCGCTCAGCAACTGCTTAACAAGCAAGGGCAACTGAGCTACATCGCTATTTTTGACACTAAGAGCGACACTAACAGCAATGCTCAGGATAAATGGCAAAGCCTTATTGGCGAGCAAGGGCAATGGATATCCAACAACCAAAGCACGGATCTCGGCTCAATTACCGATAGCTTTCACCTTAACCTCACCGCCATGAGTTTGTTGGCGTTTTTGGTTGGCCTGTTCATCGCTTACAACGGTGTGAAGTACAGTTTGCTGAAACGTAATCGGCTGTTGGTACAAATTCAACAAGCTGGGATTGCGCCAAGCATCGTATTTTCAGCTCTGTTAGTCGAGCTGACTGTTTTAGTCACACTGGGCGCGTCGCTTGGTTTCATTCTCGGCATTCAACTCAGCCATTGGCTACATCCCACCGTCGCAATAACGCTTGAGCAACTTTATGGTGCAACACTGCTTCCCGGCACATGGCAGTGGCAATGGTTAGTGCAGGCACTGCTACTCACGCTAGCCGCAACGCTTGTCGCGTGTTGGCAGCACTTTAAACAGCGAGTGCGACAACCCCTCTCTTCCCATGGCGGTTTCTATCAAGCGCCGGAAACGTCTAACGAAAATCAGCTGTTTGTTATCGGGTCAGTATTAACCATTGTCGCGTTAGCAGGGTTATGGCTGAGCGAACATCATCGCTTCACCATGGCATGGCTCGGTGTGTTAGTGGTGTCGATTCCTTTGTATTTGCCCAAAACACTCAGCGTGCTAGCGAACTGGAGCGAAAAACGTACCCAATCGGGGTTAATACAATATCTGTTCGCTGAGCTGCGTGAACTTATCTCCCCTCTCTCACTTGCCATGATGGCGTTGCTTCTCGCCGTCACCGCTAACATGGGAATGAATACCTTAGTCGGCAGCTTTGAATCCACGTTAAAGCAATGGCTTGAACAGCGCTTACATGCCGATATTTACGTTAGCCCTGCTCAAGGTGAAATCGCGAATGTGGAACGTGCGTTAGAGCAGTTTGAAAATGTTGAAACCGTTTATAAGCAATATTATGTCGACGATAACTTGCAGGGCTTACCTACTTTGCTCGGCACCAAAGACAAAGACACACTTGAGCAAACCATGGTGTTCCAATCCTACCTTAATGACTTCTGGACGCGCTTTTACCAAGGTGAGTTCGTGGCAATCAGCGAACCTACGGCGGTGAAGCTCGGCTTGTCCCTTGGAAGCCAACTCAAACTCGACGCGATCCAAGACAAAACACTCATCGTCGGGGCGATTTTCCACGATTACGGCTCACCGAATGGCGAAGTGTTGCTTGCGCCTAATCTATGGCTCGAAAGCGGATTTACTGACTTACCCACCAGCTTGGGAATCAAGGTCTCTGGCGACCCACAAGTGGTGTACGAACAGCTACGCCAACAACTCAATCTGCACCCAAGTCAGCTTTACGATCAAGCACAGATCAAATCGATCGCTTTAGAGATCTTCTCACAAACCTTTGCTATCACTCGGGCGCTTAATGGCGTCACTTTAATGGTGGCGGTGATAGGGTTGTTCTGCGCCTGTTTCATGTTGCTCGATGCACGCAAAGCCGCTATTGCAAGGTTGTACGCGCTCGGTGTTAGTCAGCAAAAATTGATGGCGATGGTGGTCGGGCAAATCGTAGTTCTGGTCGCCTTCACTCTGGTTATCGCCTTACCACTCGGCGCTATGGTCGGTTATGTGTTGACGGACATCGTTACCCTACGCGCCTTTGGTTGGAGTTTAAATTATGTATGGAATTGGAGTGACGCACTCAGCATCGCAACCATCACCATTTTAGTGGCGGTGATTGCGACCTTGATTCCACTGTGGCGTTTGGTCAGTAAACCCGTGGTATCCAGCTTGCAAAGTGAGGTGTTGTGATGAATCGATCAATGAGAGTTTTCGTTCTCACACTTGGCATCTTACTCCTTTTAGGGTGTGAGGAGTCCACTCAACCATCAGCTCAAAATATGGGTTCGATACTGGGCACTGGAAAACAAACCGACGATGAAACACAAAAAGAGACTGATCAATTCACACCGGTAGTAAAAGGTATCGACATCACCTTTCCTGTCGACCATCAAGCACACCCTGATTTTCGTCATGAATGGTGGTATTTAACCGCAAACTTGATTGATGAGAATGGTAATGCTCTGGGCGTACAATGGACACAGTTCCGCTTTGCGGCTGCACCACAGGAAAGTGGCAATAGCACCAAGGAAACCACGTGGCAAAGCCAGCAAATCTACATGGCGCACAGTGCTGTCACCACTAAAGACAAACACTATGCCGATGAAAAATGGTCACGTGACCAAGCTGAACTTGCGGGTGTCAGCACTTCACCGTTTCGGGTCTATCTCGATGATTGGCAATGGACGTCGACGACCGATGACCTGTTCCCAGCTACATTGGTCGCTAACTCGAGTCAATTTGGATACTCGCTTAAGTTAACCAACAACGCGCCTTATCAAAAGCAAGGCGAACAAGGCTACAGCACTAAAAGTAGCGATGGCAAAGTGGCTTCCTATTACTACAGCCAACCATTCATCGATGTATCGGGCGAAGTAACCATTGATGGCATCACGCATCAGGTGTCTGGTAAAGGTTGGATAGACAGAGAGTGGAGCTCGCAGTTCTTACTCGACTCGCAACAAGGCTGGGATTGGTTTGCGCTGAGGCTTAATGATAAAACCAGCTTGGTCATGTTCCAACTACGAAATTCAACAACAGGCGAAGCCAGTTATGCTAACGCAAGATTAATGCAGCAAGACGGTTCTGGCATTGCCATTTCACAACAAGAGATAACCCTAACCGCTATTAATCAAACGGAAATCGATGGACGTGACTACCCAACAGAATGGCAAATTTCGATTCCAAGCCAGCAAATAGAACTGACCGTCTCGGCACTCAATCCAAATGCCAAAATGCCGCTGTCGGTTCCCTATTGGGAGGGGCCAATCGTGATTAAAGGTTCTCATTTCGGAGCTGGCTATATGGAATTGACTGGGTATTAAGTCGTGTATTAATAAAGGTGGAATCTGACAACAAATACATCCGTTCTGTTAGGAACAACAACGAACTACAACAAACGGTTCTTATACTGCTCTGGCGTTTGGTTCGCGTAACGTTTGAACATGGTGATAAATGGGCTTGCTTGGTTATAGCCCAATGTAAGAGCGACCTCTTTGACCGATTGGCCGTTTCTTAACAAGTCCATTGAGTACAGGTAGCGCACTCGTAGTCGCCACTCTGTAAAGCTCATTCCAAGCTCCGTCTGGCAGTGGCGAGAAAGGGTTCTTTCCGTGGTGTGGACACGTTCAGCCCAATCTTTCAGCGTCACTTCATCAGTTGGGTTTTCTTCAACAGAAGCCAATATTGGTGCTAGGTACTTATTATCGGTTGAAGGCAAGAAGTGGTGTTCAACCTCACGCTGCGCAAGTTGGTCAAGCAGTACCTGAACGAGCCTTTGGTCTTGCTCGGTTTCCGCAACATTGATCCCACGATCGCGAAAATCATCGATAATAGAAGACACAATCGGCGTGATCTTTATAAGGCTGGTTTTATCTGGCAGGTGTTGCGTGAGTTCTGGGGCGATATTTAGTGAACAGTAGTCCAAAGGCTTACGGTTATAACTGCAATGCATCACCCCGGCCGGTACCCAAATCGCTAGATGTGGTGGCGCTAGAAATCGAGTGCTTTCCGCTTCCATCTCTAATATACCACCACTGATCAATTGAACCTGTCCCCATGAGTGGCTATGAACTCGGGTTTCAGTGTTCGAAAGAAACGCTTCAAAATTCATAAATACGTTGGATGGTGCCTTATCAATTAATAAGGATGGATGAAGGTTTCTGGAGTGTTTTTTCAAACTTGTCTTCCTATCGCGCTTAATGTCTTTCTAAAGATACTTGTAAGTATAACGACCTGTCAAACTAGCCGCACCAACTCATTCGCCACGGAATTCACATGCATTACCTATTACCATTTTTTACAGTCTGTATCTGGGGCGCCAATGCAATCGTCAACAAGCTTGCTGCAAGCACCATAGAACCTAGCGCAATGAGTTTTTACCGCTGGTTTTTTGCGATGTTAATTCTCACGCCTTTCTGTATTCGCCCAGTGATGAAGCAGTGGGCTGTCATTAAGCCAAACTTATCTAAATTAGCGTTCCTCGGCTTTTTGGGCATGGTGTTGAACCAATCTCTAGGTTACTACGCAGGCTTAACCACAACCGCCTCTAACATGGCATTAATCACTTCTTTGGTTCCATTGGTCAGTGTATTTTTAAGCGTCCCTTTGCTGCACAAGTCGATTTCTAGTTTGAGTATTGTTGGCGGTGTGTTGTCACTATCAGGCTTAGCCCTGATGTTAGGCAAAGGCGATCCGTTATTCTTCATGCATCAAGAATTGACTCAAGGCGATGGCTATATGCTAATTGCAGCCTTTGTTTATGCTTCTTACTGTGTACTACTGAAACGCTGGAAAATGCCAATCAGTAGCTGGGTGGTGATATACATTCAGGGTCTGTTTGCTGTCGCGATGCTTACGCCACTTTGGCTTACCAGCGAACAACTTTTACCACCGCAACAAGCGCTCCCATTGATAGCTTACGCAGCGGTTGCCGCTTCGATTTTAGCGCCTTGGATATGGGTGAAAGCGATTGACACCATTGGTGCTGACTCAAGCGCGATGTTCATGAACTTGCTTCCGGTTGTAGCGATCGTATTAGCCGCGACATGGCTTGGTGAAGAGATTAACCAGTTCCACATCATTGGTGGTGTGATGGTGATTTCAGGTGTCATCCTTGCTCAAATCAGAAGAAAACCAAGGCTTGAGGCTCCTCTCCCTCAACAAAGCTAAACGCATTACCCAACGCTCACATTAGGGTAAAAATTCAAACTCACGTTTCACACAGCAAATGAGAGTGGCTACTGTAATCCATACTATGATGAGCCCTTACAGCAAGCGAGTAAAACGGAAGATCAGGCTAATCGCTTCGCTTTATACCAGCATGCTGAGTCACTACTTAACGAATCAGCAGCAGTTATGCCTTTATATCACTATAATCACACTCGATTAGTGCGAAATACACTCAAAGGCTTCCCTAACAACAATCCGAAAGGAAATATCTACGCGAAGGATCTATACTTCATAAAAGAGTAAAAGTGAGCTGAAGAATAAATAGTTTTAACTACCACTTTAGTGGTAATTGCGATAAAGTCACTTTAACTAAACCAAACAAGCAACGGTTAGTTGGCAAACAATAAAAGGTACCGACATGAGTACCTAAAGGCTTAGAAACACCTAGCATTACGCTAGGTGTTTTTTTTTGCAATCTACCCTTTCTTTTAGCTTACTCTCGATTGTCTTTCCGTGTTTATCTCTCACCTTGAAACTCAATAACCATCAATATTCATCGGTTCGTCATCCGTTTGAAAAAAATAGTCTTAACCGTGAGATTATCCGCTTTAATTTCTATCATCTTATGTATATTGTTATTAGCAAGTAACAAGCATGTTATGCAGCATAATAATGAAGGAAGATAGATGAGCAGTAACAATAGCCGACAAGATGGTAAACGAGACGTTACTCTGCGTTTTTTAGCTGAACCCGGGGATGTGAACTTTGGTGGTAAAGTTCATGGTGGCGCAGCAATGAAATGGATCGATTTAGCAGCCTACGCTTGTTCCGCAGGTTGGAGCGGTAAATACTGTATAACAGCCTATGCAGGCGGAATTCGATTCGTTGCCCCAATTCATGTAGGCAACCTTGTGGAAGTAAGTGCAAAGGTCATTTACACAGGTTCATCTTCAATGCATATCGCTATCGACGTGCAAGCAAGCGACCCTAAAGAGCTCAATAACCGCCTAACAACTCACTGTATCGTTATTATGGTCGCTGTCGATGAGAATGGTAATCCGACTAAAGTGCCAGAGTGGATACCAGAGACGCCAGAAGACATCGAATTACGAGATTCGGCTATTCGCCTAATGAACATGCGAAAACAGATTGGTGAAGAGATGGAAGCTCACGTGAAGTACCTGAAATAAGGTCCACCAGCAGCCCTCCCCCTATAAAACTTTATTACAATGCCAAGCGCCTGCTTGGCATTGATCTATTTGATACCTTCGTGCTCTACACCGCCAAATCCGCTGCACACCCAATACAGACGATAAGAGCGTGATACCCAGCCAAAGGTTGAAATGAATCGGCACTTGTTCACTGATTTATTTTGACTGTAATAAAGTCGTCATTTTGCTCTGATTAAATACCGCCAATCATAATAGATGCATTTGAATTTCTTGGAGCCACTCTTGAGCGTCATACGCCCCACTCTTAGCGAGTCTACACTGAACAATTTAAAGGCTGTTGAGTACCAATGGGTTAGAACTTTGTACGTCGAAGGCTACGACAGCAATGAAATCAACCACTATATCCAAACGTGTTTCGGTGGAGATCCGACATTTGCCGATCTATTTCGTCGCGTGGCACTCGATCAAGAAAGTATCTATGTGTTGTTGCAACACTTAGGTTGTGCTCCTTCTAGTAAAGAGTTCTAACTTCTAAGTCCAACCAAAAACCAGAAGCATAAATAAACCTACCTCCATAATCCTCATGAATGTCACTTGAATATTTTGTAACTACCTCTCGCTTACCCATACATTTTCAGTGCAATTTCAGGTTTTGTTGCATACAAATCATTGAAGTATCACGCATTGGAATATTCACAACATATCAATAGTACAACAGCCACTTATACTGAGTGTCTGATTTGTGAGACTAGTTCATTTCTACAAGTAACCAAAATGAAGTGGTCGGTATTTAGGAGAGAAGTAACTCGAAACTTTGGGTTTTAAAGTAGATATGAGCGCGATAGTTAACGAGTAACGCTGACACAAAAAACAAAAAGTAGCAGGCATAAAAAAACCCAAGTAAATACCTGGGTTAGAGTTACAAAAACCACTAATCATTAATAGCGTAAGGAACCTGATTAGTAGCCAGCTATGCGTAACCTGAGGGTTATTTTTATTACTGATCGGCGGCCAAACCAAATGATGTAATAAAAATGCCAATATAGAGCGACCTAACGGTCGCTCTTTTTCTTTCTTATAGAGTACAGCTTATCCTTTTACACCACCTGCCGTCAAACCACCAACTAACCAACGTTGAGCAAGTAAGAACACGATAGTAATCGGAAGTGCTGATAGTACAGCCGCTGCCGCAAAGTCACCCCATAGGTAGTTCTGAGGGTATAGGTACTGCTGCATACCTACTGCTAGCGTGTAAGAGTTCACATCTGTAAGTAGGATAGACGCTACTGGCACCTCACCCACTGTCGCGATGAAAGATAAGATAAACACAACCGCTAGGATTGGCACAGACAGCGGTAGTAGAACCAGTCTGAATGCTTGCCAAGGCGTTGCACCATCAAGGGCTGCTGCCTCTTCCAGAGAGTTATCAATCGTCTCAAAGTAACCCTTAATCGTCCATACGTGCAGTGCAATACCACCTAGGTAAGAGAAGATTAGACCACCGTGTGTGTTCAAGCCTAAGAACGGAATGTATTGACCAAGTTTGTCAAACAGCGCGTAGATTGCTACTAGAGCCAATACTGCTGGGAACATTTGGAAAATCATCATCGCTTTCAGGATTGTGTTCTTACCTTTAAAGCGCATACGAGCAAACGCGTAAGCCGATGTCGTAGACAGTGTCACAATCAGAA
Organism: Vibrio sp. 10N.222.52.C3; assembly: GCF_041474195.1. Classification (NCBI taxonomy): domain Bacteria; kingdom Pseudomonadati; phylum Pseudomonadota; class Gammaproteobacteria; order Vibrionales; family Vibrionaceae; genus Vibrio; species Vibrio sp. 10N.222.52.C3. The sequence goes on from NZ_JBFRTQ010000071.1 coordinate 25,219, forward strand.
TCGATGTGATACCTGCAACCTTCACTGAGTTCCATAACCAAGTTAGCACAGGGAACGGAGGTGACGTTACCGAGCCATCTGCGTTCGTTACTGACATACCCAATGCTAACTTCCAGTGTTCCAATGATGGGTTATCTGGAATCAAACTACCGGTTGCGAAGTTACCTTCACGGAACGAGATCGCGATGATCATCAGTAGTGGGAAGATAATCATTGCCAAGAAGCACCACAACACTGCATGCGTTGCCCACACTCGGTATTTAAGGCCTTTACCTTGTACCATAGCCATTGTCGTGCTCCTTAATCTTGAGACAGTTTAGTGAAACGAAGGTTTAGTAACGCTAGTGCACCAACCAATAGGAAGATAAGCGTTGCGATAGCACTTGCTAGACCGAAGTCTTGACCGCCGCCGCCTTCGAATGCAATTCGGTACGTGTAGCTTACAAGCAAGTCTGTGTAACCCGCTGGCTCAGAAGTACCAATCATGTTCGGGCCACCGTTCGTCAATAGTTGAATCATTACGAAGTTGTTGAAGTTAAAGGCAAACGCTGCAATCAATAGCGGTGTAAGCGGTTTAATCATCAATGGGAACGTAATACGCTTGAAGTTATCAAGGAAGTTCGCACCATCGATTGCTGACGCTTCGTATAAATCATCAGGAATCGCTTTAAGCAGACCCATACATAGAATCATCATGTAAGGGAAACCTAGCCATGTGTTAACCATCAACACCATGGTTTTCGCTAAGATAGGGTCTGAGAACCAGTTCGGGCTTAAGCCGAAGATATTCTCGAGCACCATGTTGATCTCACCAAAGCTTTGGTTGAATAGACCCTTAAAGATAAGAATCGAGATAAACGCGGGTACGGCGTAAGGCAGAATCAGTAGAACACGATAAATAGAACGACCTTTCAACTCTTCCCATTGCACGATGTTAGCCAATACAAGGCCGATAACTAGCGTGAACGCTACGGTACATACCGAGAAGATAACCGTCCAAATAAAGATGCTGATAAACGGTTCTTTAATGCCGTCATCTTTCCATACACGCTCAAAGTTATGCGTACCAATGCTAACCACGAAACCTGGAGAGATGGTATTACCCGTAAACTCACCATTTGCATCAACAGGCTGGTAGAAACCCACATCCATATTTGGCTTGAGAACTTCACCCGTTTCATTGTTGATTAACGTTTCTTCATCGTCTTGTAGCGTGTAAAGCGGAGCAACAGAAGCAAACTTACGTAAGCCACTCATGCGGATGTCACCACCGTCAGGTAGATTGAAATCAACACCACTGATTGCTGCTCGGTTTTGAATGATCGCTTTGATCTTCTCTTTTTCACCTTGCGCAGACTCAATAACAGATAGGTCCATCTCTGTTTCTGTCATATTGTCTAGAGAAAATACGTCAGTCGCTAACAGTTGATCGCCATCTTTTACAACGATCTGGTGACCGTCATCTGTCTTGTACAAAGTAAATGGGTAGCTCTCACCGCTTTGGAAAGAACGGTCTAAAAGAACGGTTTGAGTACGCTCTAGAGAAAGTTGGTTTTTCGCGCTGTAGTTAGTAAACGCAAGCCCTACGGTGTATGCCAATGGGAAAAGAATGAACAAGATCATTCCGGCAATACCTGGGTAAATATAACGGTGGGCGTAAGTTTTTTTACTACCAAAAATGTAAAGTGCCAAAGCCGTTAAGATCACTGTAAGCAGCGCAAAAGCGAGCTCACCGCGAGAATACATTAGAATTGTAGCGTAGCCGTTTATTAAGCCAACGCTACCAAGCAACCCCCATTTAATGAAGACGCTTTTACTGCCTGGAAGGCTTGATGGTGCTGGGATAGCATCTGTACCTTGAACTGACTGCATAGAGGAACCTGCTAGCGATATAGATAAAAAATAGAAAAGTAAGGAGAGGTTACCCTCTCCTTAAAAGGTAGTGCCTGGGTGTTACTTAACCATACGACCTTCAGCAGCTTTTAGTGCTTGGTCTACTGATTGACGGCCGTCAACTACGTTGCCGATCGCTTCTTCCATGCTGTACCAGAATGTTGTGAACTGAGGGATGTTAGGCATGATTTCACCGTTCATCGCGTTGTCCATTGTTGCTGCAATACGAGTATCGCTGTCTAGTTGACGTTGGAAAGAGTTAAGAGCAACAGCGCCTAGTGGCTTGTCGTCGTTCAGGCTCTTCATACCTTCATCTGTTAGTAGGTAGTTTTCCATGAACTCAACAGCTAGGTCGCGGTTTGGAGACGCAGTGCTGATACCACCCGCCCATACACCAACGAAAGGTTTAGACGCTTTACCGTTGAACTTAGGTAGTGTTGTTACGCCGTAATCTACGCCAGCTTTCTTGATGTTTTCCCAACCCCAAGGGCCGTTGATTGTCATTGCAACGTTACCCGCAACAAATTCAGACTCAGCAACTGAGTAATCCATGTCTGCAGAGATAACCTTGTCTTGTACCATCTTCTCGATGAAACCTAGAGACTTCTGAACACCATCAGTCGCTACGCCCGCATCTTTAATGTCGTAACCTTCTGCAGTCTGTTTGAATGCGTAACCGCCGTCAGCTGCAAGTAGAGGCCATGTGAAGTAAGCGCCGCCACGTAGAGGCCACATGATCGCTTTCTTGCCGTCTTTTTTAAGTTCAGCATCAAGTGCTGGGATTTCTTCCCAAGACTTAGGTGGGTTAGGAACAAGCGCTTTGTTATAAATTAGCGAAACTGACTCAACAGCAACAGGGTATGCGATTGTTTTACCTTCGTATGAAACAGCGTCCCATGCGAAGTCTACGATACCTTCTTTAGTTTCTTTAGAAGGTTTGATATCAACAAGAAGTCCCGCTTCTGCATAGCCGCCAAAACGGTCATGTGCGTAGAATATCATGTCTGGGCCATCGCCAGCTGCTGCTACTTGAGGGAATTTCTCTTCTAGCTTGTCAGGGAAAGCGACGGTTACTTTAACACCAGTATCTTCTTCGAAGCGTTTACCTACTTCAGCCATGCCTTCATAAGCTTTGTCACCACCTACCCAGATTGTTAGTTGTCCTTCTTCGATAGCAGCATTTGCACCAAAAGAACCCAGAGCAACTATTGTACCTAGAGCTACAGCGCTTAGAGCGTTTTTCATGTGAATATCCTTTTTATATTTATACGTAGGGCACATCTACCAAGACGAGCCAGTTTTCGGAGGTTATGATCTGAGAAAACAGACCCTAGCTCATCATCCTAGCCACTACGCCCTAGCTATTATGGCTTAAATTCGTGATCGCCATCCGGTCAGATTAGAGACTGCAATCACAAAACGTATACTCATCGTGATCAACATCACCGTTACGCGGTGGATTTATTTGAACTGGATCGCCAATTATTAATAACCCCATTTATCTACTCCTCCCCTCCTACTCCCCCTAGTTAATTTTCCATTAGGAGGATGTACCCTTACGCCAATTCACCGAAACTGCATTCATCCAAGAGTGGATAGTAAGAACCCTTTACCGGCAAGTGTTATGCGTTGACGCATTATTCATTTAGTTGGCTTCACTGCCCGCTGGTGTCTTATATTAGCATCGAGCTAAATCTGTGATTGAATCACGGGGGAGGTTTAGCTGGATGTGGGGGAAATGGGCATCAGTTTGGCTATGACGGGTGGGCTTGGTTAAAGAAGCCAAGTCTCACCCACTTTTTTCTTACTCACTCAATACTTACCAATTCCTACAGTTACTGCTGACCCAAAAATTTCTTATAATGATAAGCAGTAAAACTTAAAATTTGATCGATCGAGGACAAGCTAGATGGCGAGTGTCACGTTAAAAAACGTTTATAAATCATATGGTGATGTACAGATTTCTAAGGACGTAACCTTAGACATCAACGAAGGTGAATTCGTAGTATTCGTTGGACCATCAGGTTGTGGTAAATCGACGCTATTACGTTGTATCGCAGGTCTAGAAGACATTACGTCTGGTGATTTGTACATTGGCGACCAACGCATGAATGACGTTGAACCGTCAAAGCGTGGCGTAGGTATGGTATTCCAGTCTTATGCGCTTTACCCTCACCTTAACCTATACGACAACATGTCTTTCGGTCTTAAGCTAGCAAACGCAAATAAAGCTGAGATCGACAAACGCGTTGAACATGCTGCAGAAATCCTTCAGCTTGGTCACCTTCTTGAGCGCCAACCTAAAGCGCTTTCTGGTGGTCAACGTCAACGTGTTGCGATTGGTCGTACTCTGGTTTCTCAACCAAACGTATTCCTACTTGATGAGCCTTTATCAAACCTAGATGCCGCGCTACGTGTTCAAATGCGTTCGCAAATCACCAAGCTACAGCGTCAACTGGGTTGTACCATGATCTACGTTACCCACGACCAAGTGGAAGCGATGACAATGGCGGATAAGATCGTTGTTCTGGATGGTGGTTATGTATCTCAAGTCGGTAAGCCGCTTGACCTTTACCACTACCCTCAAAACCGTTTCGTTGCTGGCTTTATTGGCTCACCGAAGATGAACTTCATGTCGGTACACATTGAACAAGCTGAAGCAGAACGCGTATTGGTACAACTTTCTAATGGCATGACTTTCTGGATCCCTGTTGATGGTACGACTGTCAATGCTGGCGATCGTATGTCTCTGGGTATTCGCCCTGAACACTTGATGTCTGCTGAATCAGGTGACGCGACGATTGAAGCTGACGTGATGATGGTAGAGAAACTAGGTAACGAAACTCAGGTTTACCTAAACCTTGAAAGTGCCGATGCTGATGTTATCTATCGCCAGCCAGACACGTTGAAAATCGAACCAGGTGACAAGTTGGCGATTGGTATTCCAGCGCACCGTTGTCACCTGTTCCACAGCGATGGCCGCGCATGTCGTCGTTTGTACAAAGAATACGGCACAGACTAATCGCTTAGCCTTTTAGGATATAACTTGCCCATATCAAATCCCTCTTACTCAGTAAGGGGGATTTTTTTATGTGCTGGATATTTTTATGTGTTGGATACGAGTTTCACTTACATTGAATAGTTCATGAGTCAGCCACTCGGTCTTTCGCTAGCGGCAATAAAAAAGGTCTAGCAAGCGCTAGACCTTTATCTGTTAGTTAGGCTATGAACCCAACCGCTAATATCACTTCTTTCAGACATGAAACCTGTCTAAATCAACTTAGTGAATTGGCGTATCATTCTGTTTGTTGAACTGGCCAAAATGCTTCTCTAACACTTCAGGAGTCAGTTTGCCTTCCGCCTCTAGTCGCTTGAACTCAGCAACAATTGCTTTTTGCTCTTCAAGTGATGGCAGTTTCACCTCAGGCTCATCGCCCATCTCTTGAGTCATCTGCTCTAGTTCTTTTTCAAAATCGCTCATGATACTTACCTAAATATTAAACCTAACGAGATTTTACTCATTTACGCCCTATGATGCTAGGGTGATTAAAAGCAAAGCCCGAAACCAGATCAAGCTAAAGGCAGTTAGAGGCAAATTAGCGCACTAATAAAAAGAGCCGGATTCACGATGAAATGACCCCAGCTCTTCGTCTATATCCCTTTCTAAGTCATGTTACAGCTTGAAAGAATTAAAGCTTAAATGAACCAACCATCTTATCTAGACGAGACGATAGATCACGAAGCTCTTGGCTCGCTTCAGCAAGTTGCTCAGCCGTGCCCGTTGTCACTTCGTTGATTGCGTTAATCTCTTCAATGTTCTGGTTGATGGTGTGAACTACGGTTGATTGCTCTTCCGTTGCCGTTGCCACTTGAGTGTTACGGTCTGTGATATCAACGATACGGTCTGAAATGCCACTCAGCACGTCTACCGCTTCATCCGAAGCCGATACACCTTCAAGGGTAATCACCTTACCCGCACTCATTGCCGTTACCGCATCTTTAGCATCGCTTTGCAGTTGGTTGATCATCTTTTGAATCTCTTCCGTTGAATCTGCGGTACGGCTTGCTAGGTTACGTACTTCATCCGCTACAACCGCAAAACCACGACCTTGCTCACCAGCACGGGCGGCTTCAATTGCAGCGTTTAATGCAAGTAAGTTAGTTTGCTCTGAAATATCACGGATAACACCCAGAATAGAGCCGATGTCTTGAGTTGTAGAAGCCAGTTGCTCTACTACCTGACCTGTGCTTTCAATATCTTGCGCCAAACGACTGATCGCGTCTTTTGCTTTGTTCACCACAGAGCGGCCTACTTCCGTATTGCCTGAAGCTTGAGTTGCCGTTTCTGCTGCGGTTGCCGCGTTCGATGCAATCTCGCTGATGGTCATACCCATTTGGTTAATGGCAGCCACCACTTGAAGCGTTTGGTCGCGCTGTTCTTGGCTGTTGTCGTGGGTGATGTGGGCTTTGTTAGAAACACTCTCTGCCGCCACTTGAAGCGCTTGGCTTGTCGAACACACCTCTTTCATCGACTCGTGAATCTTTTCAATGAATCCGTTGAAGCCTTTTGAAAGCTGTGCAATTTCATCGTTGCCTTTCACTTCGATACGCTGTGCAAGGTCACCGTCGCCTTCACCTAAGTCGCCGAAACGCTTAGCCAAAAGCTTGATCGGTTGAGTAATGCTGTTCGCCAGAACTACGCCCATTAGGATAAAGACTAACGCCACAACCGCAGTCATGATCAGCATCTTCTGCGCAGTCGCATCAAGCTCAGCAAACACTTCACCGGTTGGTACCACACCAATAACGAACCAGTCCATTGAAGACACATACAAGCTCGCCACGAACAGCTCTTGGCCTTGGCTTTCTGTAGTAATCAGGTTGAAGCCCGACTTGTTCAGTAGTTGGCTTGCTTGAGGACCGTAAAGTTGTTGAAGTGAAGAGTCACTGCGAGAACGCTCGCGATGAATTTGAACATCACCTTGGCTATCGGTTAAGAAGACAAAACCGGTATTTTCAATCTTGAAACCGTTCAGCAGGTTAACCATGTCATCCATCGACTTTGATAGACCAGACATAGCCAAACCAGAAGGCTGTTGGTAGTTAGCAAACATCTTCACTTCGCCATTGGCTTCTTGGAACATGCTCACCATGGTCGGCTGTCCAGATTGCGTAAAGCCAAAGAACCAACCATCTTGCTGTTGGTTTAACTGACGTAGGAAGCCATTTTGGTTCCAGTAGTAAGCAGTTTGACGGTTCGCCACTGAGGCATCGTTCAACTGATACTGGTTACGAACATTGTTCAGCTGTTTCACCAGTTTATTTTCTAGTGCGGGATCGCGATCGGTCGATTCGATAGCATCAGAAATAAATTCATTTGAAGCAATTTGCTCCGCCGCTAGTAATAGCTGAGAGACTTCTCGGTCAATTTCACCATTGATTCGCTCTAGCATTCCTGGAAGTTCAATATCGATCAATCGATGACTTAATACATCTCTTGCTTGTTGTTGTGCCATTGCGCCGACAATCACTGTCGATGCAAGAACCGCAAAGGTAATTCCAAGTACAACTTTTTGCTTGATACTCAGAGAGTTAGTTTTAAACATATTTGGACCTTTAAAAAGAATCGCTCGTTATTGGCATACCCTGAACAGGACTTTTTTAGTGCACTCCAACAAGCAATGCACAATCTGAGTGATGTATCGGCCACAACCAATAAAACTAGAGACTTTCTTCTCAAAAAACTGCAAATATGATGTAACAATTAGAAATATTCACCTTGAGCATGAATTAACTAAGCAAATACCGCATTGTCGAGAGTCAATTTTAGTTCTCAGCCCTTAGACCCAACCGAACTCAAACCACTCCCCACCGCCGAGCTTTTGTATATAAAAACCAATTGATATAGTAATAATCACAACCTAACAAATATTTCCAATTTTGAAAAAATAAATTACGCAAATGTACTGGAACTTTTTCCTCGAAATCAGTGACCAATACTCAAAATAAAAATCAAATGGATACCC
>NZ_JBFRTQ010000072.1:0-13300 GCF_041474195.1 Vibrio sp. 10N.222.52.C3
ATTACACATAGGTAACAAAAATTATTTATTTCTCGCCACTGCACTATTCTATAGGCAATAAAAAACCCAGCCTGTTGGCTGGGTTTTATAAGTAACCTAATGCTTAATCAATCTAATTAACCGATGTGCGTTACGCCGCCCATGTATGGTTGAAGTACTTCTGGGATAGCAATACGGCCATCTGCTTCTTGGTTGTTCTCAAGGATAGCAACCATAGTACGACCAACAGCAAGACCAGAACCGTTTAGTGTGTGTACAAGTTCAGGTTTTTTCTCGCCTTTACGACGGAAACGAGCTTGCATACGACGCGCTTGGAAATCCCACATGTTTGAACAAGAAGAAATCTCACGGTAAGTCTCTTGTGCTGGAACCCATACTTCTAAGTCGTAAGTTTTCGCAGAACCGAAGCCCATGTCACCTGTACATAGAATCACTTTACGGTAAGGAAGCTCTAGAAGTTGAAGTACTTTCTCAGCGTGGCCAGTTAGCTCTTCAAGCGCTGCCATTGAGTCTTCTGGCTTAGTGATTTGTACTAATTCAACTTTATCGAATTGGTGCATACGGATAAGACCACGAGTGTCACGACCATAAGAACCCGCTTCAGAACGGAAACACGGCGTGTGAGCTGTCATCTTAAGTGGCAGTTCAGCTTCATCAGTGATCGTGTCACGAACCATGTTCGTTACCGGTACTTCCGCAGTAGGGATAAGCGATAGAGTCTTAAGAGGTACGTCACTTACTTGCTCAGTTAGCGGGCTTGTGTGGAACAAGTCTTCGCCGAACTTAGGAAGTTGACCAGTACCGTAAAGGCTATCGTGGTTCACTAGATACGGTACGTACATTTCTGTGTAGCCGTGCTCATCAGTGTGAAGGTCCAGCATGAACTGAGCAATAGCACGGTGTAGACGTGCAAATTTGCCTTTCATCACGATGAAACGAGAACCCGAGATTTTAACTGCGCTAGCAAAATCAAGACCGCCAGACATTTCGCCAAGATCGACGTGATCTTTCACTTCAAAGTCGTAAGTCTTAGGTTGACCCCAACGAGAAACTTCTACGTTATCGTCTTCATCTTTACCATCTGGCACTTCTGCATCAGGTAGGTTAGGAATAGACATTGTGATCGTTTCTAGCTCAGATTGAAGATCAGCCAATGCTACTTTAGCTTGGTCTAGTTCTGCGCCTAAGTTGCCTACTTCTGCAAGGATACGCTCAGCTTCTTCATGGTCGCCTTTTGCTTTCGCTTGACCAATGGACTTCGATCGAGAGTTACGTAACGCTTGTAGCTCTTCAGTTTTCATCTGAAGGGACTTACGTTTTTCTTCAAGTTCACGAATTGTCTCTACATCAAGGGTGAAGCCTCGACGTGCTAATTTTGCCGCTGTTTCATCCAGCTCAGCTCGAAGTAATTTAGAATCCAGCATTGCTAATCCTATGCTTTAGTTATTTGAATATTCAGTAGCTTGCTACTGAATCACTGCTAAACCCCTAAAACTGGTGTTATTTCGACCAATTTATAACGATTTAATTGAAATTTTATGACTAGGTAACGATATCCAAAAAAGACTACTTTTCATAGCGTTTTTGTGGGCTTTTTGCGTCCAAATCCGCCAGATAATCTAGCTTCTCGCCAATTTTGGTCTCTAAGCCTCGTTTTGTTGGGAAATAGTATTGCTTCTCTCCCATTTCAGGAGGCAGATACTTTTCACCAGCGGCGTAGGCTCCTGGTTCGTCATGAGCATAACGGTATTCTTGCCCGTAGCCCATGTCCTTCATCAAAGTTGTCGGTGCATTTCGCAAATGATGCGGCACTTCATATTCAGGAAGATTGTGAGCATCTGTTAACGCTTGCTTCCACGCGGTGTAAACGGCGTTACTCTTTGGTGCACATGCGAGATAAACAACCGCCTGCGCAATCGCACGCTCCCCTTCAGCAGGGCCAATGCGCGTGAAGCAATCCCAAGCCGACATCGCTACCTGCATGGCGCGAGGATCAGCGTTACCGATATCTTCAGAAGCAATCGCCAGCAAGCGTCTAACGATATACAAAGGATCACAACCCGCAGCAATCATTCGTGCTGACCAGTACAAGGCCGCATCAGGGTTTGAGCCACGAATTGACTTATGAACCGCGGAGATTAGGTCGTACCAAATATCACCCTTGTTATCGAAACGAGCGACTTTCTCACCAGCCACTTCAGCCAACAACTGCAAGGTTATCGCTTTCTCGCCTTTATCGTTGTCTTCTGCCATGTCATACAGCAGTTCAAGGTAGTTAAGCGACATACGCGCGTCGCCGTTAACCAGTTCTGCAAGGCGATCTAAAACATTATCAGCAAAATCAACAGGCACATCACCGAACCCACGTTGCTTATCTTCAATCGCTTGGCGAATGACAAGAGAAATATCATCTGTGTTCAGGGACGTCAGTTTGTAGACACGCGCACGTGACAACAAAGCGTTGTTCAGTTCAAAAGATGGGTTTTCTGTCGTCGCACCAATAAAGGTCACGGTGCCATCTTCGATATGAGGCAGAAAAGCATCTTGCTGACTTTTGTTAAAGCGATGGACTTCGTCCACAAACAGGATGGTTCTGCGCCCTGCTTGCTTGTTCTCGCGCGCTTTTTCAATTGCAATACGAATGTCTTTTACGCCCGAGGTTACCGCCGATACACGTTCCACTTCAGCATTCGCATAGTTTGCTGCAACTTCGGCTAACGTCGTTTTACCGGTGCCCGGAGGCCCCCACAAAATCATCGAGTGGATATGGCCCGCTTCCAACGCTCTGCGAAGTGGTTTACCTGGGCCTAATATATGCTGCTGACCGATGTACTGTTCGACAGTTTCCGGTCTCATACGAGCAGCAAGGGGACGAAAATCTTCGTCCCCCGCAAAATCTAAGCTGTAATTACTCAATTGCAATCTCTTGATTCGTTGATGGCATTAATGCCTATCGACGTACTACCAAACGATCTGCTTGTTTAGATCAGTTTCTTTGGTCGTCGACCTCGACACCTTCCGGTGCCACAAAAGTAAAGCGGTCTGCTGCAGGTTTACCCAAATCAACATTGCTAAAGGTAAACTCACCTTTTTGACCGTCTTGTTCAATCACATTAAAGCCCTGAACAATGCCCTTTTCGGTGATATTAATCTGGAAGTCACCCTGATTAGAATCGACAGCAGTTGGCGTTAGCGTGAATTGGTTACCCGTTTGCGCCACATTATAATTATCCCAATCACTTTCTTGGTTACGTGTAAGCAGGACAAAAGGTGTCTGTGATGTCGCTTGCTCTTGCCAATAAATGCTCACTTGCTCAATGAACGGGCTGTAGTACCACAAGCTTTGGCCATCAGATACCAACAAGTTTTCATCAGGGAACGTGGTCTCCCAGCGGAACAGGCTTGGGCGTGCAATCTCTACCGTGCCCTCACCTTCCATAACAACATCACCATCAGGGCTGGTCACGACTTGTTTAAAGTCAGCGCTGAAGCCTGCGTTTAATGCCAAGCGGCTACTCAACTCTTCTTTCGGAGAAGCAAACACTGAGAAGCTCATAAATAAAAGTGCGAATACTTTTTTCATCAATAATCCTGTTAGAACATAAGTCGGTCATATTTTCGATTTGACCGACTGAATAGTTATGAGTTCCTACCGGAACTAATCTTTTGGTGGCGCTGGTGCTAAGACTTCTCGGTTACCGTTATGACCTGGAGCACTTACGATACCTTGAGCTTCAAGTTGCTCGACAATACGTGCAGCACGGTTGTAGCCAATCTTGAATCGACGCTGTACGCCTGAAACTGAGCCACGACGTGAATGAACAACGTGTTCTACCACTTGATCAAACAGAGGATCGACCTCTTCATCACCTTCCATCTTCTCACCCGGAAGCAAGGTTTCTGGGGTTTGTTCGCCGTTGGTGATTTCATCAATATAGTTTGGCTTACCACGCGCTTTCCAGTTATTCACGACTGCGTGTACATCGTCATCAGATGCAAAGGCACCGTGAACACGAGTTGTATGGCTAGAACCAGGAGGCAAGTAAAGCATATCACCCATGCCCAATAGTGATTCCGCACCACCTTGGTCAAGGATAGTTCGTGAATCCGTTTTAGTTGATACCGTAAAGGCCACACGGGTTGGAATGTTCGCTTTAATAAGACCAGTAATAACATCCACTGATGGACGTTGCGTCGCTAGGATCAAGTGAACACCCGCCGCACGTGCTTTTTGTGCCAAACGTGCAATCAGTTCTTCAACCTTCTTACCAACCACCATGATTAGGTCGGCAAATTCATCAACGATAACCACAATGTAAGGCAGTTTCTCAAGCAATGGCGCTTCTGGGTCCATGCTGTCGCCCGGCTTCCACAGTGGATCGTGAATTGGGTGACCCGCTTCCGCTGCCATCTTAAGCTTATCGTTGTAACCTTTAATGTTACGAACGCCTAATGCTGACATCAGCTTATAACGTCGTTCCATCTCGCCAACACACCAACGAAGGGCGTTCGACGCATCTTTCATGTCGGTTACCACTTCAGACAATAGATGAGGAATACCCTCATAAACCGATAGCTCAAGCATTTTCGGGTCGATCATGATGAAGCGAACATCTTCCGGTGATGCTTTGTAAAGCATACTCAGAATCATTACGTTCACACCTACCGACTTACCAGAACCGGTTGTACCTGCAACCAGAACGTGAGGCATTTTCGATAGATCAGCAATAACGGCTTCACCAGCGATGTCTTGTCCTAGAACCACTGTCGTTGGCGATTTCGCTTCTTGGAACTGAGGGCTAGCAACCACGTCTGAGAAGAATACCGTTTGGCGACTCATATTCGGCAGTTCTAAGCCAACATAAGGTTTACCCGGAATCACTTCTACGACACGTACTGCCAATGCAGAGAGCGAACGCGCTAAGTCCATAGAAAGGCCAGAAATACGGCTTACTTTCACACCTGGAGCCAGATCAAGTTCGAATCGAGTGATTACTGGACCTGGGAAAATGTCGACAACGTCTGCTTTGATCTTGTAGTCCGCTAGCTTAGATTCAACAAGACGAGCAATTGCCTCTAGCGCATCACGGTCAATAAAGGTTTCACGCTTTTCAGGGTGGAATAACAATTCAAGCGTGGGTAATGGCTCAGCAGGCTTAGGTAAATTAACATCTTGTTGAACCAAGAACGGATTCTGCGCCGCTGCCATATTCGCTTGGGCTTCAGAAACAATGCTTTGGAATGCGGCGAGATCTTGATCTTGATCTTGATCTTGATGCGCAGGTTCTTCTTCCGTTACTTCTTCCCAAGGAAGATCAACAGTTGGCTCTAGGTTTTGTGCTGTTGGCTGTTCAGGTTCTGAATGTTCTTCTTGATAAGGGAAAGGTTCAAACTGTTCTTCGATTAATGCTGCGTCAGCTAATTCAGCTTCAGCCTGTTCTGATTCAAGCTCTGAGCCCTGTTGGTAGCTTTGCTCTTCCGTAACATCAAACGGTGAAGGTTGTGCAGAGAAATCGTCTTCCACGGTTGCTTCTGGCTCGCCCATAGGTGAAGCGTATAAAGATTCAGGTTGAACATCTTCAGAACCAAATTCGCCATTTACTTGTGGTGAGCTATCTAATTCTGGTTCAGCACTTCTAAGGTCAGCATGAGCAGGGTCAACTTCTGGTTGTTCGTTCTGCATGTATTGTTGGTAAGCAACCTGAGAATCATGCGCGTCAACCTGATCTTGTTCTGCTAGGTCATCTTCATACATGGCCGCATTTTCTAGCTGCTCTATCGTTGCATTCAACTGTTTAGAGCGCTCAATACCTTCTTCTAGCGGTTCTTCTGGCGCTTGGTAAACAGCTGCTGCAGGGATCGTTTGCTCTGACTCAATTACCGCTTGAGGCTGAACCTGAGGTTCTTCATGAACAGGAGCTTCTTGTTTCGCAGGAGCATCGACAGGCATATGAATATTGTAATGACGCTTCGGCGATGCAGCATTGTCTCGCGCATTTGTCGCCACGTCTGCCGACTCATTGGTCGCAGAAAAACTCATCGCAGGATCTAGCGGATCATGCTCTGTTGATTCTTTGTTGCCTTCTATAGCAGGAACATCGCGGTAAGTTGGCGCTTGATGCTGCTGATGACGTTCTTCGATTAAATCGCGGTCTGCTGATTCTCTTAATTGAGGCTCAAGCAGCTCTTGGTCTTGTCCACGAGCCTTATTAACAGCAGACGTGAAGAATTTGATGGCACATTCACCCAACCATTCCACAATACTTAACCAAGAAATACCGGTTAATAGAGTAAAGCCAGCCCCCCATAAGAAAAGAAGAACCAGCGTACTACCAAGAACATTCAACGTTGGAAGAGCAAGGCTTGTTAAGACGTCGCCCACTACGCCACCGGATGAAAAGTACCAGATGTCGTCAAAGTTGATATCCGCTAAACCACAACTCGTAAGAATTAGGATAGTCAGGCCAAGTAAGCGAGTGCCCCACAGCATGAAGTCGATCTGCTCGTCTTCATTACGTTTGCGGAATAATACCCACGCAGCAACCGTCACTAAGATAGGCAAAGGGTAAGCCAAAGAACCAAATACGAAGAAAAGCGTATCCGCCAACCAAGCACCTAGGTAGCCACCCGCATTTTGAATGTCACCACCCCACGCCGTTTGCGACCATGATGGGTCTGCAGGACTAAAAGTTAATAACGCAACGGCAAGTAGAATAGAGAAGAGAACACCGAGAATCAGACTGCACTCTTTGAGACGTTGAGAACCACTCAAACGAGGAGACTGAGGCTCTTCACTCGTTTTAATGATTGTTTCTACTTTATTACTGCTCTGCTTGAACATAAACCAACTTAATAATTAAACGGGATAAAAACATCTCGAGCGGCCAAAGCCGCTCGTTTCAATGAAACTACTGTTGATTTAACCATATCAAACAGAAAAACCCAATTCCAGAAAGCAAGAAAGCGGAACAAATGTCCGCTTTCTTTCATTTCACCAATTGTGACTAACGAGTTTTAATCACAAGTTGATTGGTTTGTTTCACTTCTTCCATTACTACGTAAGTTCGAGTGTCGTTTACGCCCGGTAGACGAAGTAACGTATCACCCAGTAGCTTACGGTAAGCACCCATATCAGATACACGTGTTTTTAGAAGATAGTCAAAATCACCCGACACTAAATGACACTCTTGGATGTCATCCAGTTTCTGCACAGCTGTGTTGAATTGTTCGAACACATCTGGCGCACCACGGTTCAACGTAATTTCAACAAACACTAAAAGTGAAGCATCAAGGTACTGTGGGTTCAGCAACGCTGTGTACCCAGTAATGTAACCTTGACGTTCTAAACGACGAACACGTTCAAGACATGGAGTTGGAGAAAGTCCTACTCGTTTTGAGAGTTCAACGTTTGAGATACGACCGTCTTTTTGCAACTCATTAAGAATGTTGCGGTCAATACGATCTAGTTCCTTGGACGGCTTCTTATAATTGTCTGCCATTTTTTATTCCACCTTATTACTTCCTTGCAAAAAAATATACTACAACTTTTTAATATTCAGTATCAAATTTTATCTAAACCTATCTATACTAGATATTAATTCGACAGAATTACCCTACACATAGATAAAACAACCAAAATAAAATGAGGAGTCAGGATGATCATTGGCGTACCTAAGGAAATCAAGAACCACGAATACCGCGTTGGTATGACCCCAGCTAGCGTGAGAGAACTAATCTCACACGGCCACCAAGTTTTTGTAGAAACCAATGCCGGTACTGGTATCGGTTTTTCAGACGATGATTACATCGCTGTAGGCGCATCCATTCTTCCTACTGCTGCTGACGTTTTCGCGAAAGCAGAGATGATTGTAAAGGTTAAAGAACCTCAAGCTGTCGAGCGAGCTATGCTTCGCGAAGGGCAAATATTATTTACCTATTTACACCTTGCACCAGATTTTCCACAAACTGAAGAGCTTATCAAGAGCAAAGCTGTCTGCGTAGCCTATGAGACTGTAACAGATAATATGGGTCGCTTGCCACTATTAGCACCAATGTCTGAAGTAGCTGGTCGTATGTCTATTCAAGCAGGTGCACAAACATTAGAGAAATCTAACGGTGGTTGTGGTCTTCTTCTTGGTGGCGTTCCAGGTGTTGAACCAGCAAAAGTTGTTGTTGTTGGTGGCGGTGTTGTAGGTGCTAACGCAGCACGTATGGCTGTAGGCCTTCGCGCTGATGTTACAATTCTTGACCGTAACGTAGATACACTGCGTCGACTTGATGAAGAATTCCAAGGTCGCGCAAAAGTGGTTTATTCTACTGAAGACGCCATTGAGAAGCATGTTCTAGAAGCAGACCTAGTAATTGGTGCAGTACTAATTCCTGGCGCAGCAGCTCCAAAATTGGTTACAAAAGAGCACATCGCTAAGATGAAGCCAGGTTCAGCAGTTGTTGATGTTGCAATCGACCAAGGCGGTTGTTTCGAGACTTCTCACGCAACCACTCACGCAGACCCAACTTACATTGTTGATGACGTAGTTCACTACTGTGTTGCAAACATGCCTGGCGCTGTTGCTCGTACTTCAACTTACGCACTAAACAATGCAACACTTCCTTACATTGTTAAGCTAGCGAACAAAGGCTACCGCGAAGCACTTCTATCTGATGAAGGCTTCCTAGAAGGTCTAAACGTTATTCACGGTAAAGTAACTTGTAAAGAAGTTGCAGAAAGCTTTGACCTTGAATACGTAGACCCAGCAGAAGCAATCGCAATGTTTAACTAATGATGTAATGACTAACTGAACGCAATAATCTTCTCGTTGAAGCGTTCAGTTAACTCATACACATTAAACAAAAAGCCAGTACGACATTATGTCGCGCTGGCTTTTTTGCATTAATGGATTTAGTTCGTAAAAACACGTAACAGTACGGTTTACCACTAGCGCTCGATTTTAACCCCATGAATCAATAGATTTCTTGGCGTAATACTGCGTTCACAGAACTCTTCAATCGTAGCTTCATAACCTTGCTCTTGCAGATAGATAGCGCGATCTAAAGCCAGCCATATCTCTAATGGTCGTCTAAAGACTTGTTGAACCAAACTCAGCTTTTCCATTTCCCAGAAAAGCGCTTCGCCTTGAATCAAATAAGAGTCAAAATCAATATCTGAGCCCAGCGATAGCTCTTTCACTTCAGATGCCCAACGGCAGAAAGATTCAAAACCCTCAGCTAACTCTGATTTTTTGATGCTCGGTACAGGAATGTATTCGTCAATGTTAAGTTCAGCCTTAAGCAACTGGCTGAAGCCTAGACGATAGCTCATCTCTAGTTGACGATGTCTTTTTACTCTTTCACCACCAGTAACGGTTTCTTGAAGCGGGATTCTCAAGTCGCTCTTACTTAACGTTAATGCTGAGCTTTTCGCGATAGAAGACATCGCTTGATAGTTTTCGTCTCGAATAAGATGATAACAACAAGGAGAAATAGTGACCGCTGGTAGCCCATGTGACACTGACTTTTTAACTAGCTCAACATGAAGATCACCACAAGCATGAAGGGCCACGGCATGTTGGTACGAATTAAACACGTCATCGGCCTTGTCTGAAAACGCATCTCCTTGAACAAAATCCATCGCTAACTTCTGGTCATCCGCAATCTTTTGTCCGCTTTCGCATAACGATTGCTGCCATTCAAAGCTAGTGACTTTTTGATCCGATTGCTGAGATAGGATTCGACCAAGAAAGCCTTTACCAGAACACCACTCGAGCCACTCTTTGCCATGGTGATGGCATAATGCAGCCTCGCCCATTGCGACAATTTGATGTAGCTTTCGGCCAGGAATACCATCAGCAGTACCACGTGGGAGGTCTAAACCAACCAAAGCAGTGTTATCGAACTGGATGTTTTGGGTAGCAGTTTCTAATTCAGGTAGGAAACGAGTCAGTTCCTCAATCAAAAGCTGAGGCTGCTCTTTTAAGGTTTGAATGCTTTCATTATCTAAGCTTTCTAACCAATCAACGAGTGGACGATTGACCTCTTTCCACGGCTGCTGTTGAGTTTGACATAGGTGAAAAGGCTCTGAACGCCAGTAAATCTGATGCTCTAGCAAAAATGAATCGAGTATTTTAAATCGTGAATGCATGCTTCCCCCTATGATGCGTGGATTGTAGGGGTAAGAGGTCGAAATGGAAAGGCCCGATAAAGAAAACGAAAACTAAAAGCCCAAAAGAAAAACGGCCTGCAAATACAGGCCGAATAAGAATCAAAATTTACACGATGAGATTAACGAACTGGCAGTTCGATATCTTTAAACATCTCTTCGATCTCTTCGTTCGATTTCAAAGAAATAGCTTGCTCAACCACAGGGCGAGTTAAGTGCGGTGCAAAACGCTCCATGAAATCAAACATGTAAGAACGCAAGAAGGTGCCTTTTCTAAAACCAATGCTGGTTGTGCTCGCACCAAATAGATGGCTCGCATCAATCGCAACCAAATCAGTATCTTGCTCGTGGTCAATAGCCATACTTGCAATTACACCAACACCAATGCCCATACGAACGTAGGTTTTGATTACGTCTGCATCGGTCGCAGTAAACACAACACGCGGTGTTAAACCTACTTTGTTAAACGCGGTATCAAGCTCAGAACGGCCAGTGAAACCAAATACATAAGTCACGAGAGAGTAAGCCGCAAGATCTTCGATCGTGATATTACGCTTCTGTGCCAGGGGATGATCTTTGGTCACGACGATCGAACGGTTCCAGTGGTAACAAGGCAGCATAATCGCATCTTGGTAAAGGTGTAGCGCTTCCGTTGCAATCGCAAAATTCGCTGTACCTTTAGCGACGGCTTCTGACATTTGGCTTGGCGTACCTTGGTGCATGTGAAGCGATACTTTTGGATAGCGCGCCGTGAAACCTTTAATCACATCAGGCAGTGCATAACGAGCTTGAGTATGAGTCGTTGAAATATTCAATGTACCCATCTCTGGATGTGTGTGTTCACCCGCTACCGCTTTAATGCTTTCAACGCGCGCCAAAATCTCTTGAGAGATACGAATGATATCCTCACCCGCTTGGGTAACCTGCGTTAGATGCTTGCCGCTACGCTCAAAAATCTGAATGCCTAGTTCGTCTTCAAGTAATCTAACTTGCTTACTAATGCCAGGCTGAGATGTGTACAAACTCTCTGCTGTAGCTGAAACATTTAGGTTATGGTTTACAACCTCAACAATGTACTTCAGTTGCTGTAACTTCATATCTAACCTCGTAATCCTTTACTCATTTCTGTGCTAACTTATTTGCAAAGAGAGCGTTATAGTCGCGTGTAATATAATTAATAGTTATAACGCTTCGAACACAAAAATGACAGGAAAATTGAGTTTTTCTAGCTTAACAAACAAAAACATCACTAACGCTTTGCAACCCAACCCTCATTCTCATACATTAGTTGGTAAGTTTTGATTGCCGATTTCGCTCAACAAGAGATAATCAGAAATTGCAATTTACGAGTGCCGATACACAATGGAATCGTGTATCCTCTCCGGTTAGCTATAGAAAATAATAAGCAGACTCAAATATATGAATATTGGTTTAATAATCGTCTTAGTAGCCGTTCTTTTGGTGTTAGTTTTAGGCTACAACATCATGCTTCAATATAAAGTTAAGGTAGAAACAGCGAAGAAACAGGAAGCTTCTCGTTATCTAACCATTATTGACGGTACAGAAGAACTGATTGGCAACGCTCATCACATGCCGTTTAGCCAAGATCTTCTTGTATGCTTAAACAATCGAATTCTTGATGCATTAGAAAACATGTATCAACTCGATCCAAAAAATAAGCAGCTTGCCCAACGCATTGAAAGCGTAAAACAACAAATCACTCAGCTAAAAGAGAACTACAAAGGTGGCGAGAGTACCGCTTTCCGCGTACCAAGTAGTGACAAGCAAGCGATCATGATGCTTAAGTTAGTTAAACGCCTGCGTGATACGGTGCGCAACGAGCACAATAAAGGCCGTTTCGAGACTCAAGCTTATGTGGTTGAAAATGCTCGCCTAGAAACAATTCAAATCCGTATTAACATTGAAAATGTTATCAAACGTGCAAACGATTCGATTTCTCGCGGACAACCGGGAACAGCGATTCAGCTATTACGCAAAGGTATTGATGCTTTGGCGACTAAGAACGACTCGTACTCTAATCAAGCCAAAGAAAAGCTTCAACAGATGCTTAACGAGCTTGACCAGAAACGCCAAGACAAAAACGCTCAAGATTTGCAGCAGATGGAATCTAAAGAACGAGAAGACGATATGGATGCCCTCTTCGGTCAGAAGAAGAAATGGTAACAGTCTAACTCAACACTTAAAGGCCGCCTTATTTACATTAAATAGGCGGCCTTTTTTGTAGCTGTTGAATTTCCTTTCTCGGTATAGGGAGATCTCTTGAGCTGTGATAAAATCCCCGCATTATCAACAAACTTTCCCTGACCATGTATCAAGAATTACTCGCTCCAATCCACTCTTTTCTTAAAGCCGAAACGCCAGATTCATGGATAGATGAAGCCAAAAAGCCAGAAAATCTTCACATCATTCTACGCGATCACATGCTGTGTGAACTTAAGGCGGCACAGAGTGCTTTATTCCTTATTCGCAAGTACGCCGTCGATAAAGAAAGCGCGAAGCAACTGAATGAATGGATTTTGCCATACGAGCAATTTGCTTACCGTCGTATCGGAGACTTAGAGTCTCTGCGTGGTAAAAGCAACGTATCCAAGCAAATCACAGCGAAAGAAGGCTGTAATTACGGTGCTGACCTAATCGATAAGATGGTTTTACTGATCAAAGAAGAGCTGCATCACTTCTACCAAGTCATGGAGTTGATGGAGAAGAAAGGCGTGACTTACCAGCCAATCGAGGCGGGTCGTTACGCTAAGGGCTTGATCAAACAAGTTAAGACTTACGAGCCTGATGCTCTGGTTGATAAGCTTATCATCGGTGCGTTTATTGAAGCTCGCTCTTGTGAGCGCTTCGCTAAATTGGCTCCTTTCTTGGAAGAAGACATGGAGAAGTTTTACGTGTCTCTACTTCGTTCAGAAGCTCGCCACTACCAAGATTACCTTGAGCTAGCAGAACAGATCGCAGGGAAAGATATTTCAGAGCGTATTTCGCATTTTGCTCAAGTAGAAGCTGATCTTATCACTTCAGAAGACAGCGACTTCAAATTCCATAGTGGTGCTCCGGTTTAGGCTCCACACAGAACATTCAGTCCAGTTTAGACTAATCCAGACTAATCGAGTAGGAGGAGGC
>NZ_JBFRTQ010000073.1:0-55184 GCF_041474195.1 Vibrio sp. 10N.222.52.C3
CTCCTCCTACTCGATTGTGTTCTTATGATTTGTTTTATTATTTGAAGCTGAGTGAGAGTTACTCGACGTCTTCTTCCTCGACATCCAAATCGAGTTCTACATCTAGAGGTTCGGCAGAAAGAATGATGCCAGTGTTGTCTGCGTAGAGGTAATCTTCAGGTAAGAAGGTCACGCTGCCAAAGTTCACTGGAACGTCTAATTCACCGACACCTTCTTGGCTCGCACCAACAGGGATAGAAGCCAAGGCTTGGATACCTAGGTTCATGTCTTCAAGCTCATCGACTTCACGAACGCACCCGTAAACCACAATCCCTTCCCACTCATTGTCTTCGGCAAGTAGGGCTATCTCAGCATCGATCAGCGCTTTACGTAGTGAGCCGCCCCCATCGATTAACAACACACGCCCCAGACCGTCTTGCTCTAGTACAGAGCGAATCAAAGCGTTGTCTTCAAAACACTTTAATGTCGTGATCTGTCCTGCGAAGGATGCACGTCCACCGAAGTTGCTGAACATTGGCTCCACGACATCAACTTGATCCAAATATATGTCGCACAGTGCTGAAGTGTTGTATTCCATTAGTATACCTTTTGAACAATGAGCTTACTTTGAGTATATCGGCGCTTGATCCCTTTGCAATGATTAGTCTCATTTAACTCAATAGAGTTTGAGCTACGACAACCCCTGCAAACAATAGGTTAGTGACCAGTGAGCATTTCACAATCACGGGCATCATTGGTGCAATTTGCGCTGGCTTTTCGGTTTCCCAAACGGCTTTGCCATGCTTGTAAACAATAATAATGCTCAGCAAAAACGGCAGGCTGATCCAGACCGGTTTTTCTTGAATAAGCAGGTAGATAGCGAAAGACGCAAGGGCGAGGCCAAGCAGAGCAAAATGATAGTGTTTGGCTTTGCGTTGCCCTAGGCGAACCGCCATGGTGCGCTTACCACATTCGCTGTCGTTTTCGATATCACGCATGTTGTTGATATTGAGTACCGCAACCGCCATCAAGCCACAGCCCAATGCCGGAAGGAATAGGCTTGGTTCAACATGGCCAGTGTGCAAGAAGTAAGTCCCTGAAACACCTAATAAACCGAAGAAGATAAATACCGATAAGTCGCCAAGGCCAATATAGCCATAAGGCTTATTACCGACGGTATAAGCGATGGCAGCAACAATGGCTAATATGCCTAACGCAATGAAAGATAAGATACTTTCAATCGAGGTTAAGGCATGAAAAATAAGAATCAGCCCAGCGACCATAGTAAACACGATGTTGAGGATGATCGCTTGCTTCATGGTTTTCGCTGTTACCGCGCCAGATTGCATGGCACGTGTTGGCCCCAGACGATTTTCGTTGTCTGTGCCTTTTACGGCGTCGCCATAGTCATTGGCTAGGTTCGATAAAATCTGTAATAGGGTGGCGGTTAAAAATGCCAGTAGGGCTATCGATAAAGAAAACTGACCACCGGCGAACGCTAAACTACTTCCTGTAAGAATAGAGACAAGTGCGAGAGGCAGAGTTTTTGGTCGTGCGGCATCAAGCCAGATCAGTAGAGATTGTTTCATCGTAGGTCTAATTCTTTGTAAGTCTTCGTTTCATACTGTGATTTGAGTATACGCCCATTTTTCGGGTAATAAAAAGCCCACTCGAAAGTGGGCCTTGAATTCGCTTATTAGCTGCTATTTCTTTGAGATAGAGCAATAAGTTAGAGTTTGGTGTGCTACAGGATGAAGCGGCTTAGGTCTTCGTCTTCAACGAATTCGCCAAGTTTCGATGTTACGTAAGCTTCATCAATCACTAGCTTGCTGCCAGCTTTGTCTGTTGCTTCGAATGAAATCTCATCCATTAGACGCTCCATCACTGTGTGTAGACGACGCGCACCGATGTTCTCAGTGGTTTCGTTTACGCGCCATGCTGCGTCCGCAATCTGGTTGATGCCATCTTCAGTGAACTCAATGTTGACATCTTCTGTTTTCATTAGGGCAATGTATTGCTCTGTTAGAGATGCTTTTGGCTCAGTTAGGATGCGTTTGAAGTCATGTGCTGATAGTGCTTCAAGTTCTACGCGGATTGGTAGACGACCTTGTAGCTCAGGGATCAGGTCAGATGGCTTAGCCACTTGGAATGCGCCTGATGTGATAAACAAGATGTGGTCAGTTTTAACCATACCGTGCTTGGTTGATACTGTGCTGCCTTCGATAAGAGGCAGTAGGTCACGCTGAACACCTTCGCGAGATACATCTGGGCCTGAACTGTCGCCACGCTTACAGATTTTGTCGATCTCATCGATGAATACGATGCCGTTGTTTTCAGCGTTGAAGATCGCGTTCTCTTTCAGCTCTTCTTGGTTCACAAGCTTCGCAGCTTCTTCTTCCGTCAGTGCTTTGAATGCGTCTTTGATTTTCATCTTACGCTTTTTCTTGGTGTCGCCCGCTAGGTTTTGGAACATGCCTTGCAGCTGGTTTGTCATCTCTTCCATGCCTGGAGGTGACATGATTTCAACGCCCATTTGCGGTGCGGCTACATCAACTTCAATCTCTTTGTCATCTAGCTTACCTTCACGCAGTTTCTTGCGGAAAATCTGACGAGTGTTTGAAGAGGTTGTGTCTTCAGTTGATTGCTCGTTCTGACCCCAAGCATCACGCGCTGGTGGTAGAAGGGCATCAAGAATGCGTTCTTCAGCTTGTTCTTCAGCGCGGTATTGTACTTTTTCCATCGCTTGTTGGTGCGTCATCTTGATCGCAACGTCCGTTAGATCACGGATGATGGTTTCAACTTCTTTACCAACGTAACCCACTTCGGTGAACTTAGTCGCTTCTACCTTGATGAAAGGCGCGTTTGCTAATTTCGCTAGGCGGCGAGCGATTTCAGTTTTACCTACACCCGTTGGGCCAATCATCAGGATGTTTTTTGGCGATACTTCAACACGTAGGCTTTCTTCAAGCTGCATACGGCGCCAGCGGTTACGAAGAGCGATAGCCACTGAGCGCTTAGCGTTGTCTTGGCCGATAATGTGGCGATTGAGTTCGTGAACAATTTCGCGAGGAGTCATCTCAGACATGGTTTTTCCTTAATTCTTTAATCACTGTTGAATACAACGTTATTGATGGAAGCGGTCGTTACTCTGGCTTTGGCAGCTCAACGGTGCTTTCTAGTTCTTCAATAGTGTGGTGATGGTTGGTGAAGACACAGATGTCGCCTGCAATGTTCAGCGACTTTTCTGCGATTTCACGCGCATCTAAATCAGTATTTTCTAATAGTGCAGTAGCGGCTGCTTGAGCGAAGTTTCCGCCCGAACCGATCGCAATCAGGTCGTTCTCAGGTTGAACTACGTCACCGTTACCTGTGATGATCAGTGAAGCGGTCTCATCCGCTACTGCTAACAGTGCTTCTAACTTACGTAGAGCACGGTCGCTACGCCAATCCTTCGCTAGCTCAACTGCCGCTTTGGTGAGATGGCCTTGGTGCATTTGCAGCTTGCTTTCAAATTTTTCGAATAGCGTGAAAGCATCAGCCGTACCGCCAGCAAAACCGGCCAGTACTTTGTTGTTGTATAGGCGACGTACTTTACGGGCGTTGCCCTTCATTACTGTATTGCCCAGAGATACTTGTCCATCACCCGCGATGACGACTTTATTATTACGACGTACAGATACAATGGTAGTCACGAGTCGACCTCTTTTGATTATTATTTATGGTTACTACTTATATGTGGCTCCACTATCATGAATTCAAGTGCCACTTTTAATGGTATGTCATATCAAAAAAACTAAATGTTACCAGTTATTTCAAATATCCATTACCTGTTGAGCCTATGTGTGGCAAGGGTTGGTGGGTTAATAGTTTGTGATAAATATAAAAAAAGATAAAACAAATTTCTAACGTGAAATGGTTAACACTTTTTGTTTGATTTATAAGGAATGATGTTCACTAATCAGTGGTATTCACTGCATAAGGAGTAGTGTGATGAATAGTGACAATATCAGTTTTTTTAATAGAGATATGGATCTGGATGAGCTGTCTATACTGCATCATCTGATGTATCAGGAGGCGGGCGAGTGTTCAACAGAACATCTAAAAAACTCGGTTAACGTTTTTCTTAAACGTCCATTTCCTAACGTTTTAGCGCACTTGGATTTTTTTGGTTACATCGAGATAAATAAGGAGCAGGTCTACCTGACTGACTTTGGGCTTGAGTACTACGAACAAGTACCTCAGTTTCGTTAAAACGCACTCTTTTGATTAACATACTGGTATTGCTTGTGCGATGAACTATTGAACGCTTTCAAACAGCAATAGGGGGAATCCTCTTCCCCCTATTATATATTGAGTTGATTAAGACCCGTCTTTCCAAATAGCGCAAGGTTCAATTTTCGCTCGTTGCAGCTTATGGCGATCGCGTTCTGCGTCACGCTTCAACTTGTATGGCCCTAAAACCACACGGTACCAGCTACTGCCATCTTTCTTGCGGATCTCACTTGAGATACCTTGGAAGGCAATATCCAACTTACGTGCTTCTGCCTGCGACGAGGTTTTGTAAGCGCCACACTGCATGATGTAAGGGATCTTAGAGATCTGTTGCTCTTTGGCTTTTACTTCAATCTCGCGGCTTGGCAGCGTTTCAACGTAGTCCCACTTCTCTTCAGGAGGCGGCGGAATCACTTTCGCTGGTTTTGGCTTAGGTTTTGGTTTGGTTGCCACAGGCGTTGGTGCAGGCGGCTCAGGATCATTACTCAATAGGTAAAGTCCGTAACCAAAACCACCGGCAAGGAGGATCGCCAAAAGACCACTGCGCCAAGGTTTACGGCGAGGGGCTTGTTTTTTGGTCGGTTTTTTCGTGCCACGACCGCGCTTTACATAATCTCTATTAGCCACAAGACAATTCAATAGTTGCTGATTCTGCCCTCATGGTAATCCAGATTGCGCGAGGATAATAGTGCAGAAATGGAAGCGGCACATCAAAATGTGCCGCAGATTTATAAGGGTATTTCTAAGGGTTATATTCGAGGTGGCGCTGTACTGCCTCGAACCACTAATTTAGCTTCAAGCAGACGCGAACCTGCTTGCACATCGTTGCCTTTTAATAGATCAAGCATCATCAACATCGCTTGGCGTCCAATCTCATAACGAGGCTGAGAAATGGTGGTTAGCGGTGGATCGCAGTATTGAGCAAATTGGATGTCATCGAAGCCGACAATCGATAGGTCTTGAGGAACGCGCAAGCCCAGCTTCTTCGTTTCTTGAATCGCACCAATCGCCATCGCATCGTTGTGACAGAAGATAGCTGTAGGTTGTTCAGGAAGTGCCAGTAATTGACGAACCGCTTGAGCGCCCGCTTCAAAGGTGAAGTCACCGACCGTGCTATAGGCTGGATTCATTGAGACTCCGGCGCGACGCAGCGCTTGCTGGTAGCCTTGTTGGCGGAACTTACACAGTGTTGCCGATACTGGTCCTGAAATTTGAGCAATACGCTTATGACCTAACTGAGCTAGGTAGTTCACCGCTTCAAAGGCAGAGGTCAGGTTATCGATGTGTACCGTAGGCAGTTCAAGCTCAGGGGCAAACTCACACGCCATTACCATCGGCGGTAAATTCTTTTGTTCAGGTTTGCTGACATCAAACGGATGGTCAGTACCCAGCAGCAACATGCCGTCGGCTTGTTTGGTGAAAACTAAGTTAACAAACGAAGACTCGCGCTTCTTTTGCTGGCCGCTATCACCCAGTAGAACAAGGTAATCATTTTCTACTGCGGCATCTTCGATACCACGAATGATCTCGGCGAAATAAGGGTCACAGATGTCAGGAACAATAGTGATGATGGTTTTTGATTCGTTGCGACGTAAGTTTCTAGCTAATGTATTGGGTGAGTATCCAGCTTCAAGTACTGCTGTTTCCACTCGTTTGCGAGTCGAAACTGAGACTTTCTCAGGGTTCATCAATGCACGTGATACCGTGGCTGTTGAGACGCCTGCTAGCTGGGCAACATCCTTCATTGTCGCCATAAATTAAACCCTCTTTTAAGTTCCTTTGCCGCCTAAGCATCTAAGGCGTGAATAATAAATGTAATCGAATAGATATTATGAAAGTGTTGCTAACACTTTTTTTATTGCAATATTTTATTCGTTTAATCCGTGTAAAGTTACGGCTAGATTAACAAAAATCACATGACTAGTGTGAAGTTGCTCACGATAAATATGAAATATTTGTGAACAAACTTATCGTTAGTTTTAACCCAAGTGGGTTTAGCTCAAATCTTGCGGCTCAATATCGAGTGACCAACGGACTTTTTTCGCAGCAGGTAACATATTGATGGCCGGCTTGGCACTCATTAATAGCTTCTGCATTAACGAGCGCGTCTGAGTTTGTAAGATTAACTGCCAGCGAGATTTGCCCGCTCGTTTTGCTAACGGAGCCGGGGTTGGCCCTAACACCATGCAATATTGATCAAACAGCGGGTGCGATTCCAATGTGTGACGAACTTGACGTAAGAACTCTTCCACCAAGCGCGTGTCGTTCGCTTCTGCTCTAAACAGCGTCATAAAGGTATAAGGTGGCAACATAGCCTGTTTACGCTCTGCCAAGGCCGTTTGAGCAAAGTGGTTATAATCTTTATGTAGTAGCGCCTGCAGCAGCCCGTGTTCTGGGTGGTGCGTTTGTAAGATCACCTCACCTGGCTTACTAGCACGACCTGCACGACCAGCCACTTGAATAAAAAGCTGAGCAAGACGCTCAGAGGCTCGGAAGTCACTGCTGTATAAAGAGCCATCGACATCCAATAACGCCACGAGTGTCACATCAGGGAAATGGTGGCCCTTAGCAAGCATCTGCGTACCGATAAGAATTTGATATTCCCCCTTACGAATCGACTCTAGTGCGCTTTCTAAGCTGCCTTTACGGCGGGTGCTGTCACGGTCAATACGAATGGTTTTGTATTCAGGGAATAGTTGGCCAAGCTGAGCCTCTAACTGCTCGGTACCGACACCCACAGTCACTAAGTTCGCAGACCCACAACCTTGGCAATTGTGCACGATATGCTGTTGCGAGCCACAATGGTGGCAGCGCATTTCATTACTGTATTGATGGTAGGTATAGTACGCATCACAGCGCTTACACTCGGCTGTCCAACCACAATCGTGACACATCAATGCCGGAGAAAATCCTCGGCGGTTGAGAAACAACATCACTTGGTTGCCAGATTTTAGGTGTCGTTGCATCTCGGCAATGAGTGACGCAGACAAACCACTTTCCAGATATTCACCTTTTACATCTAGCACTTTATTGGTGGTTGGCAGTGCAACACCCGCACGTGAAGTAAGGGTGAGATAACTGTATTTACCAATCTGAGCGTTGTGCAGTGTTTCAAAGGCCGGAGTCGCCGAGCCTAACACTATTGGAATCTGTGCTTTATGAGCACGCATGATCGCCACATCACGAGCGTGGTAGCGCAGGCTATCTTGCTGTTTATAAGACGCGTCGTGTTCTTCATCGACAATGATAATACCTAGGTCAGCAAATGGCGTGAACAGAGCTGAACGGGTACCAATCACGATGCCTGCTATTTTATCGCGCGCCGATAACCACGCATTCAGGCGTTCTGAATCGTTTAAACCTGAGTGGATAACCTCAACAGGCACATTAAAGCGTCGCTTAAAGCGGTTAATCGTTTGAGGAGTGAGACCAATCTCGGGCACGAGCACTAACGCTTGTTTACCTTGATCGAGAATCGGCTTAATCATATTCAGGTAAACCTCGGTCTTACCTGAGCCAGTAACGCCCTCTAACAGGAAACAACCAAAGTCGGTTTGGCTATTTACGGTCGCAATCGCGATGGCTTGTTCGGCATTGAGCTTAGGTTTGTCTTGGTCGTTTTCAAGATCAACTGGCCACGCCTGACGCTTCGGCTTTTTCTCTACCGATTCAATCCAGCCTTTCTCTTCTAGTGTCTTGAGTACGGCGCTGCCAACTTCTTCATCAATGAACTCTTGATGGGGAACGGGGCCGTGCTCAAGCATGTGCATCACTTTGGCTTGTTTGACTGCGCGACCAAAACCTTGCATCAGTTGGTCTTTGCCTGATGGAGTTAACTGCCACTCAACCAGCGTTGCGAAGTCGGCGGCTTTGCCTTTTCTTAGAGCGCTCGGAAGGGCGTTAGCAAAGGTCTCGCCAAGAGGGTACTGATAAAATTGACTGCACCACATTAACAGTGAATAGACAGATTCCGGCCAAACGGGTTGGTTGTCTAATAAGGCTTTAATGGGTTTGAGCTTGTCTAGCTCGAATTCAGATTCGTTAACCAGAGCCGTGACAATACCGGTTAAGGTTTGTCGTCCAAAAGGCACAGAGACTCGTCCACCAATAATCGGAAATAGATGGCTAGGAATCTTGTAATCGAACTGCTTGTCGAGTGGAACAGGCAGTGCCACGCGGGCAATCATTGGACGCATAAAGGGACGGCTTTATCTGAGTTGACGAGAGCGAACAGTCTAAAGGATAAGGCGGTTAAATTCGAGAAGCAGTTTGGATGAAGGCGGCGAGTTAACGTATACAGACAACGACAGCTCGAAATCTCAGGGCGATAAAGGAAATAAAGAGAGAATTGGTGAAAAATGTATCAAATCAGTTGATCCTGCTTTATAGATTCATTACTATACTGCGCCTTAAAGGTATGGCTTCATCACTCTTTTGTGTCGATGCGGTGTCTTTATTTCTTTTTTTAAACTACGTGTGGTGTGCGGCTTAGAATCGTATAGCGACACGGCCTACTTGAGGTTATCCCATGAAAGCTGGAATCCACCCAGAATACAAAGCAGTTACTGCAACTTGTTCTTGCGGCAACACATTTGAGTTCAACTCAACGCTAGCAAAAGAATCAATCCACCTAGACGTATGTGACAAATGTCACCCGTTCTACACTGGTAAGCAACGTATCGTAGATACTGGCGGCCGTGTTGATCGCTTCAACAAGCGTTTCGGTGCTCTTTCTAGCAAGAAGTAATTCTCGCTATTTAGACATGAAAAAGGACACTTCGGTGTCCTTTTTTGTTGCCTGTAATTTGAGAAAGCACTGACTTCTATTCAAGCATCACTCTCACCCAACGATAAGTTGCCTCTCTATTCTATTTCAGGGCAATTCCTTGCGTATCTCTCTTCACCAAAATTCAGCACGAAACTTCAACAAGCGATAGTAATTTCAACTGCTCACTGGTCTTATTAGTAGTGAAATCTCGTTTTTTAATGAGACAGAGGCTTCAACCACCTAGGAACTTTGAAGTACATCCATTAACATGAACAAGATCCCCCAAATAATAATATCCTAGGAACCTACACCTATGTCTGAAGACAGCAGCCAAGCTCAATCCTCTCAAGAATTATCACCTCAAGAACAATTCCGTCAGCAAGCTCTTGATTACCATGAGTTCCCAATTCCAGGCAAAATTGCCGTAGAACTGACGAAGCCTGCAAACTCTGCAGAAGACCTAGCACTTGCATACAGCCCAGGCGTGGCTGAGCCTGTTCGCGAGATCGCACAGAACGTTGATAACGTTTATAAGTACACAGGTAAAGGCAACATGGTTGCAGTTATCTCTAACGGTACAGCGATTCTTGGCCTAGGTAACCTTGGCCCTATTGCTTCTAAACCTGTTATGGAAGGCAAAGCGCTCCTGTTTAAGCGTTTTGCTGGTTTAGATTCTATCGATATTGAAGTAAAACACCGCACAATCGATGAGTTCGTTGATACAGTTGCGAATATCGCAGATACATTCGGCGGTATTAACCTGGAAGACATCAAAGCACCAGACTGTTTTGAGATTGAACGTCGCCTGATTGAACGTTGTGATGTTCCGGTATTCCACGATGACCAACACGGTACTGCGATTGTAACGGCAGCGGGTATGCTGAATGCGATCGAGCTTCAAGGTAAGAAACTTGAAGAGTGTAAGATCGTTTGTTTAGGTGCTGGCGCAGCGGCGGTTGCTTGTATGGAACTACTGATTAAGTGTGGCGCTCAGCGTGAAAAAATCTACATGCTTGACCGTAAAGGTGTGATCCATACTCGTCGTGATGACCTAAACGAATACAAAGAGCTGTTCGCAAATAACACTGATAAGCGTACGCTTGAAGATGTTATCGAAGGCGCTGACCTGTTCTTGGGTGTATCGGGGCCGAATCTACTGCCTGCTGAAGCACTAACGCTGATGGCTGATAAGCCTGTTGTGTTTGCATGTTCAAACCCAGATCCAGAGATCAAGCCTGAGCTTGCACACGAAGTTCGTTCTGACCTAATCATGGGTACAGGCCGCAGTGATTACCCTAACCAAGTAAACAACGTACTTTGTTTCCCATTCATTTTCCGTGGTGCACTAGACGTGCGTGCGAGCGAAATCAATGACGAAATGAAGCTAGCGGCGGTTAAAGCGATTCGTGAACTGGCGAAAGAAGAAGTTCCAGCTGAAGTACTAGCAGCTGCGGGCGAGACTGCACTGGAGTTCGGTAAGGGTTACATCATTCCTAAGCCAATGGACCCACGTCTACTTCCTCGCGTAGCACGAGCAGTTGCGGAAGCGGCTGTTGAATCTGGCGTAGCTCGTATCGAGATGCCTGCTAACTATATGGCTTAATAGCTGTTGCTCTATTGAGCCAAAAAGAATAATAAAAAACCGACTCATCTGGAGTCGGTTTTTTTATGTCTATCATTCACAGCGCAATCATAAAAAGCTATGCGCGATGTGATAAATAAGGTTCAGCTAGAGCGAATCAATAATGAAGGCAGTGACTGAGTTGTTTTTATTCTTCGTCAAACGCTTCGAACTCGATACCCATCTCTGTCATCAGCTTTTTCACTTCAGCAGGAATATCGTCTGGGCGGTCTTTACGAAGGTCTTCATCCGTTGGTAGTGGTTGGCCTGTGTACGCATGTAGAAAGGCTTCGCACAGTAGCTCACTGTTTGTTGCATGGCGTAGGTTATTAATCTGGCGGCGAGTACGCTCGTCAGTAAGAACCTTTAACACTTTTAGAGGGATAGAAACTGTAATTTTCTTTACTTGTTCGCTTTTCTTTCCATGCTCAGCATATGGGCTTATGTATTCACCATTCCAGTCGGCCATTGCGTACCTTCATCACTTTAGTTGTTAGAATAAATTAATAGTGGTGATTTTAGCGGGATTTACTGCCATAAGCAAAGACATATAGACGTCTAGAAGTGTTGACGTCTCACGTTTATGAAAGTAAAGTGAATAACATATATCTAACACAGCCGCAAAATGCCGACAAGCCGCTGTGATTCTCAGACGCAAAACTTGTAAGGAAGCACCTATGAGCAGCCGGAAGCCAGCAACAATCGCAGTACGTACTGGTATCGAGTCAGACACGCAACACCATGCCGTTGTCCCACCCATTTATCTTTCGACTAACTATGGGTTTCCCGCTTTTGGTGAAGTGCCAAAGTACGATTACACCCGTTCTGGTAACCCAAACCGCGGTTTATTAGAGACGGCACTGTTTGAGCTTGAATCAGGCAAAGGCGCGGTTGTGACTAACTGTGGTACTTCGGCGCTTAACTTATGGGTTTCGGCTTTCTTAGGCGGCGATGATCTTATTATTGCACCGCACGATTGCTACGGCGGTACTTACCGTCTGTTTAACACTCGCTCGCTAAAAGGTGACTTCAAAGTTCTGTTCGTTGATCAATCGGATCAAGCAGCGCTGGATGCGGCGCTCGCGCTTAAGCCAAAGTTGATCTTAATTGAAACCCCATCGAATCCACTGGTTCGCGTGGTTGATATTGCAGAAACTTGCCGTAAAGCGAAAGAGGTTGGTGCTCTGGTTGCTGTCGACAACACGTTTTTGACACCTGTGTTCCAAAAGCCTTTAGAGCTGGGTGCTGATTTTGTTATCCACTCAACCACTAAGTACATCAATGGACACTCAGATGTTATTGGTGGCGTTGTGGTCACTAAGACAGAAGAACACGCTGAAGAGTTAGCATGGTGGGGCAACTGTATTGGTGCGACCGGCACACCATTTGATAGCTACATGACTTTACGTGGTATTCGTACGCTAGGTGCGCGTATGCGAGTTCACGAAGAAAGCTCACGTGAAATTCTAGCGTCTCTGCAGCAACAAGATCTTGTTGGCACTATTTACCACCCAAGCCTTCCTGAACATCCGGGTCATGATATCGCGAAGAAACAGCAATCGGGCTTTGGTTCCATGCTGAGTTTTGAGTTTGCGGGCTCATTCGAGGCGCTTAAATACTTTGTTGATAAGTTAGAGCTGTTTTCTTTGGCAGAATCATTGGGCGGTGTTGAAAGCCTGATTTGTCACCCTGCATCGATGACTCACCGCGCGATGGGTGAAGAAGCCTTAGCAGAAGCGGGTGTTTCTCAGCAACTACTGCGTCTATCTGTTGGCCTTGAAGATGCAGAAGACCTAATCGATGACCTCAAGCAAGCGTTTGAAAGAACACAGCGCTTTATCGCTGAAGGGGAGGGTTAATAATGGCAACCTTTCGCCAGCTACATAAATTTGGTGGCAGCAGTTTAGCGAATCCTGAATGTTACCAACGCGTGGTCAACATTCTTAGAGAATACTCATCAGCATCTGATTTGGTGGTGGTATCGGCAGCAGGCAAAACAACCAACCGTTTGATTGAATTTGTTGAAGCGCTCGACAAAGATGGTCGTATCGCCCATGAATGTTTGCAAGCACTTCGTCAGTTCCAACTTGAGCTGATTGAAGCACTGCTTGAAGGCGAGTCTGCGGCTCATCTAACGGCCACCATTCAACAAGAATTTACCGCTTTGGGTGAGCTAACGGCTCCTCTGAGCGAAGCGCAAAAAGCACAAGTGCTAGGACACGGTGAGGTTTGGTCTTCACGTCTGTTAGCCGCTTTGTTGTGCCAACATGATTTACAAGCGGTTGCTCAAGATGCACGTGCCTTTTTGCGTGC
Organism: Vibrio sp. 10N.222.52.C3; assembly: GCF_041474195.1. Classification (NCBI taxonomy): domain Bacteria; kingdom Pseudomonadati; phylum Pseudomonadota; class Gammaproteobacteria; order Vibrionales; family Vibrionaceae; genus Vibrio; species Vibrio sp. 10N.222.52.C3. Next base: position 12,954 of record NZ_JBFRTQ010000073.1, read on the forward strand.
AGAAGTGGGTGCTCAACCTGAAGTTGACCGCGCACGTTCTTACCCTCTGATCAAAGAAGCCTTGGCGCAGCATGCACATTGCCGTGTCGTGATTACTGGCTTTATGGCTCAAAACACTGAGGGTGAAACGGTTCTACTCGGCCGTAACGGTTCGGATTACTCAGCTACCGTGATTGGTGCTTTGGCTGAGGTTGAACGCGTAACGATTTGGAGTGATGTAGCTGGTGTATACAGCGCTGACCCTCGTTTGGTATCGGATGCATGCTTACTACCTCTGCTTCGCCTTGATGAAGCGAGTGAACTTGCTCGTCTAGCGGCTCCAGTGCTTCATAGCCGAACGCTACAGCCTGTGGCTCAAAGTGCTATGGACTTAAGCTTACGTTGCAGCTACCAGCCAGAGGCGGGCTCTACACAGATAGAGCGAGTACTGGCATCGGGGCGTGGTGCAAAAATCATTACCTCTTTGGATGAAGTTCTTATCGTGCAACTGACTTTTGGTCACGGCCATGATTTCGACCGTCTAGAGAGTGAAGTGCTTGAAGGGCTTAAGCGTGCTCAACTTGAGCCGCTTGCTTATGAGCTTGAACCGGATCAACACTGCTTGCGCCTTGCTTACACGGAAGAGATCGCTGGTGGTGCATTAGAATATCTACAAGACCACGCGATTGAAGCTGAGATTAAACTGAAAGAAGGTTTTTCTCTGATTGCTGCAGTGGGGGCGGGTGTGACTAAGAACCCGAACCATTGCTACGGTTTCTATCAACAGCTCAAGAGCTCGCCGGTTGAGTTTATCTCAGAAGCGAACTCAGGCTTAAGCTTGGTGGCTGTGATTCGTAAGAGTGAAACATCAAGTCTAGTGAAAGGCATTCATTCTCAACTGTTCCAAGCGCAGAAGCGTGTTGCGATTGCCTTGTGTGGTAAGGGCAATATTGGTTCAAGCTGGTTAAGCCTGTTTGCTGAGCAAAAAGCGGAACTTGAAAAGCGCCGTGGAATGAACTTTGAATTGGTTGCCGTGGTTGATAGCCAAACCTATTGGTTCGACGATCAAGGCATTGATGCGACTTCGGTAGGTAAGCGCTTTGACGACGAAGCTATTGCTAACAATGGTAACGACTGGTTAGAGCGTTTGGGCTCTATTCAAGGTTATGATGAAGCAGTGGTTCTGGATGTGACTGCGAGCCCAGTGCTTGCAGCAAAGTATCTGCAAATCGCACAACAAGGTATTCACCTAATCTCGGCGAACAAGGTGGCAGGTTCTGCATCGAGCGAGTATTACCATCAAGTACAAGATGCTTTCGCTAAGATCAGCCGTCATTGGTTGTACAACGCGACAGTGGGTGCTGGATTGCCGATTAACCACACGGTACGTGACCTACGTGAAAGTGGCGATGACATCATTGCGTTGTCTGGCATTTTCTCGGGCACGTTGTCTTGGTTGTTCCAACAGTTTGATGGCACCGTGCCGTTCAGCGAGTTGGTTGACTTAGCATGGCAACAAGGCCTTACGGAACCTGACCCTCGTGCTGACCTAGATGGCTCAGACGTGATGCGTAAGCTGGTGATTCTGGCGCGTGAATCTGGTTTGGATATCGAACCTGAAAACGTAAAAGTGGAATCGCTCGTACCTGCAGAGCTGCAAGATCTATCTGTGGATGACTTCTTCGACAAAGCTTCTGTACTGAGCGAAGAGCTGGCTGAGCGTTTAGAGAAAGCGCACTCTCAACAGAAAGTTCTGCGTTACGTAGCGCGTTTGGAGAAGAACGGTAAGGCAACCGTAGGCGTTGAAGCACTGTCTAAAGAACATGCTCTGGCGAACTTGTTGCCTTGCGACAACATCTTTGCGATTGAGAGCAAATGGTACAAAGATAATCCATTGGTTATTCGTGGCCCAGGTGCCGGTCGTGAAGTAACGGCAGGTGCAATTCAATCTGATTTAAACAGAATGTCTAGCCTGTTCTGATACTCATATCGGTTGGTTTGAAACTCAGATCAATTGTTTTAGTACGTAAATGGCATACTATTCACTAAGATAAATAAGGCTGAAAGCACGATGTGTTTTTCAGCCTTTTTTCTACATTATTTCTGCTTTGCGACCCATCTAACGACTTGAGTTTTACTCACGATCTACTTGAGAAAAATTCATAATGGATCTGTTGACATTAAATCGTATTCAATACATTCTACAGACATATAGACGTCTAAACGTCGTTTAAGGATTTGAGTTTTTAGTGGTTGCTTTTGCCACAGGGAGAGTAAGATGGGATACACACACGCTAGTCATATCGACGCTTTAAATCAGAATATCGCTGAGCTTTCTGACAACATCAATGTGTCATTTGAGTTTTTTCCACCGAGCAGTGAGAAGATGGAAGAGACCCTGTGGAACTCTGTTCACCGCCTTAAAACACTTCAACCAAAATTTGTATCGGTAACTTACGGTGCAAACTCGGGTGAACGTGACCGTACCCACTCAATCATTAAAGAAATTAAAAACCAAACCGGCCTAGTGGCTGCACCGCACCTAACGTGTATTGATGCAAGCCGTGAAGAGCTGATTCAAATTGCCGACGATTACTGGGCAAATGGTATCGAGAGTATTGTTGCGCTACGTGGTGATATTCCAGCAGGCGGCGGCGCGCCAGAGATGTACGCATCTGACCTAGTCGAGCTGCTTAAATCTCGCCACGATTTTGATATCTCAGTAGCGGCATTCCCTGAGGTTCACCCTGAAGCAAAAAGCGCTCAATCTGATCTTATTAACCTAAAGCGTAAAGTGGATGCGGGTGCCAACCGTGCCATCACTCAGTTCTTCTTTGATGTAGAGAGCTACCTACGCTTTCGTGACCGCTGTGTAGCGGCTGGCGTTGATGTTGAGATTGTACCGGGCATTCTGCCGGTTTCTAACTTCAAGCAAGCATCTCGCTTTGCTGCGATGAACAACGTAAAAGTACCGGGCTGGATGGCGAAGCAGTTTGAAGGTTTGGATGATGATCCAACGACTCGTCAGCTTGTTGGTGCTAGCCAAGCAATTGATATGGTTCGTACACTGAGCCGTGAAGGTGTGAAAGATTTCCACTTCTACACGCTAAACCGTGCAGAAATGACTTATGCACTTTGCCATACGCTAGGTGTTCGTCCGCAAGTCGCTGCGCTGTAAGAAAAGTCTAAGAAGTAAAGCCTAAGCACTTGTAAAAAGCCTCTGGCAGTAACATTTCAAATCCTATAGATACAAAAAAGGCTTGGACTCATAGAGTTCAAGCCTTTTGCTTTTCTAGCTTAACTTAAGCTAGAGCGCCAAGTTCAAGCAGTACTTCTTCAGCCCATACAATCCATGCTTCACGGATAAGTAGGTTACGACGAAGTGTTAGACGCTCAAGGCGTGCTTGCTTGTCTAGTGTCGATGGCGTTGCGTAGTAAGCTGCTTCGATTTCACGGTAGTGAGAAACCAGTTTGCGAGACTCTTCTACTAGCTCAGCAAGTTGTACACGGTAAGCGTCAGAAGGTTGTACAGCACAAGCCATTAGCTTAGCTGAGAACTCGTCACGAACGGTTGGGTGTGCAGTTGGTTGTTCAAACCATTCACCTAGCGCGCCACGGCCAGCATCAGTGATAGAGTAAACTTTACGATCAGGTTTGCCTTCTTGAGGCTCAAGCACGCAAGTTACCTGGTCGTTCTGAGCCATTTTATTTAGCTCGCGGTAAACTTGTTGATGGCTAGCTTTCCAGAAGTAACCAATGCTTGCGGAGAATTCTTTTGTGATATCGTAACCAGTAGCATCGCGTGTACTTAAAACGGTTAGAATTACGTGTGGTAATGACATGTCTGAAATCCAAATGGTAAACAGTAAACAAATACTTAAACAACAAGTGTGCTTCTAATGGCACGTTATATTGGTTATGTCTAAGTAGCACCAACTCATCGGTTGGTTATGTCACCTTACAAAGCCGTTTATCACCTAGGTTGACCAGTTTATTGGTCAAGATGCTGCAGATTATTTTTTGGAGTGTTTCCGCAGCGGAGCAGTAGTATATCTAAATAATAAGCATAAAGTAGAATACATGGACAAAATAACCCAAAAAACTGACAAAAAACTCAGTATTGCTTATTTTGTGAAATAAAAAGGTCGCACTAGGCGACCTTTTGTCTGTTGAATGGTAGGAATCACTAATTAACCAGTGTTTCGCATGCCTGCTGCAATGCCTGCAATCGTCACCATTAGCGCTTCTTCAAGCTCTGCTGGTGGTGTTTCACACTTACGAGTACGGTAAAGCAGTTCAGCTTGAAGCATGTTTAGTGGCTCAACGTAGATGTTACGTAGGCGGATTGACTCAAGTCCCCAAGGGTCGCTCTGCATTAGGTTCTCGTTGTTCTCAACATTTAGCACGGCTTTGATGTCTTTTTGCAGCTGTTCACGCAGTAACTCACCTAATGGTAATAGCTCTTCGTCAACAAGGCGTTGGTCGTAGTACTTAGCGATTTCCATGTTGCACTTCGAGTACACCATTTCCAACATACCGAGACGGGTAGAGAAGAACGGCCACTCGCGACACATCTCTTCGAGCAGGGCTTGATGGCCTTGATCTACAGAGTACTGAATCGCTTCACCAGCGCCTAACCATGCAGGCAGTACCAAACGGTTTTGGCTCCAAGAGAAGATCCATGGAATCGCACGTAGGCTTTCTACGCCGCCGTTCGGGTTACGTTTCGCAGGGCGAGAGCCAAGAGGCAGTTTACCTAGCTCCAGTTCAGGTGTCGCTTGACGGAAGTAAGGTACGAATTTCTCTTCGCCACGAACCACGTTGCGGTAAGCCTCACAAGATACTTGAGATAGCACTTCCATTAGGTCGCGCCACTCTTGTTTTGGCTCAGGTGGCGGCAGAAGGTTCGCCTCTAGAATCGCGCTTGCGTAAAGGTTGAAGCTGTTTACAGCAACGTCTGGTAAGCCAAGTTTAAAGCGGATCATTTCGCCTTGCTCTGTTACACGTAAACCGCCTTTCAAGCTCTTAGGTGGCTGAGAAAGAAGAGCAGCGTGCGCCGGAGCACCACCACGACCAACCGTACCGCCACGACCGTGGAATAGAGTCAGTTCAATGCCTTCTTCATCACAAACCTTAACCAGTTTGTCCATTGCATCATATTGAGCCCAACCTGCAGACATTACGCCCGCATCTTTCGCTGAGTCAGAGTATCCGATCATCACCATTTGGTGGTTCTGGATAAAGCCACGGTACAAGTCGATGCTCATTAGCTGTTTCATTACTGCTTCTGAGTTGTTCAAGTCGTCTAGCGTTTCGAACAATGGACAAACGTCCATGCGGTACGGGCAGCCACATTCTTGCAGTAGTAAGTGAACAGCCAGTACATCTGATGCAGTACGAGCCATAGAAATTACGTAAGCACCGAAGGCTTCACGAGGTTGAGCAGCAATAACCTTGCAGGTGTCTAAAACCTCTTTAACCTGTTCAGATGGCTCCCAATCGCGAGGAAGAAGCGGACGCTTAGAGCTTAATTCATTGGTTAAGAAAGCAATCTTGTCTTGCTCGTTCCATTGGTCGTAGTCGCCAATGCCTAGGTAGCGAGTCAGTTCAGACAGTACATCTGAGTGACGAGTACTTTCTTGACGAACATCGAGACGAACTAGGTGTACACCGAACGCTTTTAGGCGGCGCAGAGTATCAAGCAGAGAACCGTCTGCGATTACGCCCATGCCACATTCGTGCAGCGATTGGTAACATGCGTAAAGCGGTGTCCAAAGTTGGTCGATGTTCTGTAGTGTTTCTTTCTTCGGTACTTCAGCATCATGCAGTTTTGCATCGAGCACTTCTAACGTGTTGTTCAGCAGAGTACGTAGGCTCTTTAGGATTGCTCGGTAAGCTTCATGCTCATCACCCGCTAGTTCACGAACGGCATCATTACACTTAGTCATCGATAGTTCGGTAATCAGCTCGTTTACGTCACCTAGGTAAAGGTCAGCGGCTTTCCAGCGAGATAGGCGCAGTACTTCTTTGGTGATGGTGTGCGTTACGAATGGGTTACCATCGCGATCACCGCCCATCCAAGATGAGAAGTGTACCGGGCGCGCATCAATTGGTAGACCTTCACCAAGGTAGCCTTTTAGTCGGCCGTCCATTTCACGTAGGAAATCTGGTACAGCTTCCCAAAGTGAGTTTTCAACAACCGCAAAGCCCCATTTCGCTTCATCAAGTGGCGTAGGGCGTTGCTGACGAATCACATCTGAGTGCCAACCTTGAGCGATCAGTTGCTCTAGGCGGCGTTCGGTTTTCACGCGCTCTTTGTGTGATAGGTCGCTTAATTCTAATTTAGACAGACACTCGTTGATCTTAACTAGCTTGTTGATCATGGTGCGACGAGTGATTTCTGTTGGGTGTGCAGTCAGAACGAGTTCAATGTTCAGGTCGCGAACGGCTTGAGCCGCGTCTAGCTTGCTGATGTCATTCTGGTTTAATTTGGAAAATAGAGATTGCAGCACGTCTGGTTCACAAACATGCTCCTCACAGTGGCGAGAGATGGTGTGGTACTGCTCTGCCATGTTGGTGAGGTTGAGAAATTGGTTAAATGCACGAGCAACAGGAGTGAGTTGTTCGTTCGGCAGGTTTTTGATTTCTTCAACTAGGCTGTCACGGTCAGCTTTGTTGCCTGCGCGGGCGGATTTGGAAAGTTTACGGATAGTCTCCACTTTCTCTAAGATAACGTCACCATGTGCATCTTGGATTGTGTTACCTAGCAAGCGTCCCAGCATGCTTACGTTACTCTTGAGAGCGGCGTATTTCTCGTTCATTGTCATCCTGCCTCGTAAAAAAATTACATCCATTGTTCCTTGTTAAGTACACAATCTAGCGAAAAGTGCTGTATCTAGTCAAATAAAGCATTCTAAGTTTGCAATTATTAGTTTTCGAAATGCGGGAGAAGTAAATTTCCCAATAGTTCGGAATTAAAGTGAAATTTAATTACAAGATCAGGCTGTGTCTGGGATAACAGAATAAAAGCCACCTTTTCGGGTAGCTTTTATACGAAAATATTGGAAGAAAAGTAATAACTAGAAACAATATTTGCGGATCGACTTACTCAGAACATCAATCGTTGGATCGATAAAATCGAAGCTTAGGAACTCATCTGGTTGGTGAGCTTGGTCGATTGAGCCTGGACCCAGCACTAAGGTTGGGCAAAGTTCTTGAAGGAAAGGTGCCTCAGTGCAGTAGTTGACGGTTTGCGATTCAATCTCACAAACGGATTCCATGCCACCAATAAATGGATGGTCGTGTTGGCACTCATAACCTGGGATAGGTTCGTGCAGTGGCGTAATCTCGATTCTGCCCGGCCATTTTGCTTCCACTTCTTTAAGTGCGCTGCGCAGCATGTTATCCAAGCCATCTAGGCTGATACCTGGCAAAGGACGCACATCATAGTGCAGCTCACAGCAACCACAGATACGGTTGGCACTGTCGCCACCGTGGATATGGCCAAGGTTTAGAGTGGGGCTTGGAATTGCGAAACCCGGGTGGTGATACTCTTTGACTAGCTTGTCACGCAGTTGCATTAAAGCGAACAACACTTCATGCATGATCTCGATGGCGTTGACACCTAATGCAGGATCAGAAGAGTGACCTGATTTACCCGTTACTCGCACAGCGTTAGCAACATGGCCTTTATGGCCACGAATCGGCACAAGGCTGGTTGGCTCACCAATAATGCAGTAATCCGGTTTAAACGGTGCATTTTCAGTGAAATGACGCGCACCCAGCATGGTGGTCTCTTCGTCACAGGTTGCCAATACATATAGCGGCTTGGTCTGTTTGCTCCAATCCATCTTCTTTGCCGCTTCATAAACGAAAGCGAAAAAGCCTTTCATATCGGCTGTGCCTAATCCATAGAAGCGATTGTTGCGTTCTGTTAGTGCGTGAGGGTCGAAGTTCCAACGTCCTTCATCAAATGGCACTGTGTCGCTGTGTCCTGCGAGTAGCAAGCCACCTTCGCCCGATCCCATCTTAGCGACCATATTATGCTTGCCGGGTTCGACTTCCACGACTTCAACGCTAAAGCCTACGTCTTTAAACCATTGAGCCATTTTTTCGATCACTTTCTCGTTGCCATGATCCCAGCTTGGATCGGTCGAGCTAATAGAGTCTGTGGAAATTAGGCCTTTGTAGACCTCAAGAAAACTCGGTAATTGCATAATAACTTCACTTCTACTATTGACAGGAAAACCATAAGTCGGTAAAACACATATTAAATCATATTTAATGCATAAGAAATCAAATAAAGCTAAAAATTAAGTATGAATAGTCAAATTTGAAATGTAACTTACCTCAAAAATGGATGTGTTGAGATGTTGAAAACCACGATCATTGGCGCAAGCGGCTACACAGGAGCAGAACTGGCTCTAATGATAAACAGACACCCTGAGCTCACGCTATCAGGTTTATATGTCTCAGCCAATAGTGTAGACGCAGGTAAACCTATTGCGGCACTGCACGGTAAGTTAGCTGGCTTGATTGATATGCCAGTACAACCTTTAACAAATCCGGAAGAAGTAGCTAAACAATCTGATGTGATTTTCTTAGCAACGGCACACGAAGTCAGTCACGACCTAGCGCCAATTTTTCTAGAGAACGATTGCCAAGTCTTCGACCTATCGGGTGCATTCAGAGTTAAAGGCGAAAACTTCTATCAAGAGTTTTACGGTTTTGAACATCAACACGAACAATGGCTAGACAAAGCGGCTTACGGTTTAGCTGAGTGGAACGAACAAGAAATTAAAGAAGCTCAGCTTGTCGCTGTCGCGGGTTGTTACCCAACCGCATCACAACTGGCGATTAAGCCTTTGGTTGAAGCCAAATTACTGGATGAAAACCAATGGCCAGTGATTAACGCAACCAGCGGTGTGACTGGTGCAGGCCGCAAGGCGACGATGGTTAACAGCTTCTGCGAAGTAAGCCTGCAAGCTTATGGCGTCTTCAATCACCGTCATCAACCTGAAATGGCTGCACATTTAGGATGTGATGTGATTTTCACTCCACACCTCGGCAACTTTAAGCGCGGTATTTTAGCGACCATCACCATGAAACTGGCTGAAGGCGTGACAGAACAACAGATACAAGATGCCTTTGAACAAGCTTACCAAGGTAAACCAGCAGTGAGACTACTCGAAGAGACACTGCCAAGAATTCAAGATGTAGAACAGACACCTTTCTGCGACTTAGGTTGGAAGGTTCAAGGTCAACACATCATCGTTGTTTCAGCGATTGATAACTTATTAAAGGGTGCATCTAGCCAAGCGATGCAGTGTTTAAATTTACGTTATGGTTTTGCGCCATTAACTGCGTTAGTGTAAGGAAATCTAGATATGAGCCTTAATAATCAACCATTAATCATAAAGTTAGGTGGCGCAGCGCTATCTTGTGGTGAAACACTTAGCAAGTTATTTGGTGCTATCTCTGCTTACCAACAACAGGCACAACGACCAATCGTGATTGTTCACGGTGGCGGTTACCTTGTTGATGATTTGATGAATAAGTTGAATCTAGAAACCGTTAAGAAAGAAGGGCTACGTGTTACTCCTTATGATCAGATCCCTGTGATCGCTGGTGCACTAGCGGGCACGGCCAACAAACTACTTCAAGGTCAGGCAATTAAAGACGGTACCAATGCCGTTGGTTTAAGCCTAGCAGACGGTGGTTTATGCAAAGTGAGCGAACTGAACCCTGAACTGGGCGCGGTAGGAAAAGCGGAGCCGGGCGACTCAACCGTTCTGCAAGCGATTCTTAATGCGGGCGCACTGCCTATCATTAGCTCAATTGGTCTTACTGAGCAAGGTCAACTGATGAACGTCAATGCCGACCAAGCTGCGGTTGCCGTTGCGGGCGCACTTGATGCTGAACTGGTACTGCTTTCTGATGTAAGTGGTGTGTTGGATGGCAAAGGCCACCTCATTCCAAGTCTTAATCAACAGCAAGCCGATGACCTTATTGCCGGCAAAGTGATTACCGACGGCATGATCGTTAAGGTTCAAGCTGCACTAGAAGCCGCTAACGACCTTGGACGACCAATCGAAGTTGCCACTTGGCGATACCCAGAAAAGCTAACACAACTGTTTTCAGGTAAAAGCATAGGAACACAGTTTTTACCTCATTAGGTCTCACAACGAGTCACTACTTAAAGAATTTAGACAAATTAAATAAACATATAATTATGAAGTCATTTCCAACGCTGACCGCCATGTGCAGTATGGAAACTAGGAGAAAGAAAATGAGCAAAGTTAACGTAAAGAAAGTTGTAGTAGCCTACTCTGGCGGTCTAGACACATCAGTAATCATTCCATGGTTGAAAGAGAACTATGACTGTGAAGTGGTTGCGTTTGTTGCGGATGTTGGTCAAGGCGACGAAGAGTTGATTGGTATCGAAGAGAAAGCAAAAGCTTCTGGTGCATCTGAGTGTTACATCGCAGACCTTAAAGAAGAGATGGTTGCTGACTACATCTACCCAACGCTGAAAACGGGCGCTTACTACGAAGGTAAATACCTACTAGGTACGTCGATGGCGCGTCCAATCATCGCGAAAGCACAGGTTGAAGTCGCACGTAAAGTAGGTGCAGACGCACTGTGTCACGGCTGTACTGGTAAAGGTAATGACCAAGTTCGTTTTGAAGGCGCATTTGCTGCACTAGCACCTGATCTACACGTAATTGCACCATGGCGTGAATGGGATCTAGTGAGTCGTGAAGAGTGTCTAGATTACCTGGCTGAGCGTAACATCCCTTGTACCGCTTCTCTTACTAAGATTTACTCGCGTGATGCAAACGCATGGCACATCTCAACAGAAGGCGGCGTTCTAGAAAACACATGGAATGCACCTAACGAAGATTGCTGGGCTTGGACTGTAGACCCTGAGCAAGCGCCAAACGAATCTGAAACAGTGACGCTTAAAGTTGAAAAAGGCGAAGTGGTTGCGGTTGATGGCGAAACAATGACGCCATACAACGCACTGGTTTACCTAAACGAGAAAGGTGCTAAGCACGGTGTTGGTCGTATCGATATCGTAGAGAACCGTCTTGTTGGCATGAAGTCTCGTGGTTGTTACGAAACTCCGGGTGGCACAATCATGATGGAAGCACTGCGTGCAGTAGAGCAACTGGTTCTTGATAAAGCGGCATTCGAATTCCGTGAAGAGCTCGGTGTTAAGGCTTCTCACCTTGTATACGATGGTCGTTGGTTCACTCCACTATGTAAGTCAATCCTTGCCGCGACAGAAGAGCTAGCACAAGACGTGAATGGTGAAGTGGTTATCAAGCTTTACAAAGGCCATGCAACGGTGACTCAGAAGCGTTCTGACAACAGCCTGTACTCAGAAGAGTTTGCAACCTTTGGTGAAGATGAAGTTTACGACCAAAGCCATGCTGAAGGCTTCATCCGCCTTTACTCGCTATCAAGCCGTATCCGTGCTTTGAATAGCCAAAAGTAATCTTAACAATGAGTTAGTGAGCTAGCCTTTGATGAAAGATTGAAGGTTAGTAAACAGACATTATTATGCAAAGCCCATTCACTATTGATTAGTGAGTGGGCTTTTTACTTTCTATTTGCCTAATAAATCAGCTTCGGTTTTTCCTATCGGATGGCATATAATTCGCGCTCCACGCTAAAAATAATCAATGGATTGAACTGTTGGTGAATAAATATGTGAAAATAATGAATTAATACTTTATTTTCATTTTGAATTGCCGTAAGTTTAAACCATCAGAAAAATACTGAATCTTAATCAGAATTATCATTTGCAAAAACAGTGAGCACTGTGCAATTAGGAGATACACAATGGCATTATGGGGCGGTAGATTTACCCAAGCAGCAGACACCCGGTTCAAAGATTTTAACGATTCTCTTCGTTTTGATTACCGATTGGCTGAGCAAGACATTGTGGGCTCAATTGCCTGGTCTAAAGCTCTACTGTCGGTCAACGTATTAACAGAAGAAGAGCAACAGAAGCTTGAGTTAGCGCTGAATGAGCTAAAACTTGAGGTGATGGAAGATCCTGAACAGATTCTACGTTCTGATGCAGAAGATATTCACAGCTGGGTTGAGCAGCAACTTATCGGCAAAGTCGGTGACTTGGGCAAAAAACTTCACACTGGCCGTTCTCGTAACGACCAAGTGGCGACAGACCTGAAACTATGGTGTCGTCAGCAAGGTAACCAACTGCTACTGGCATTGGATCGCCTACAAAGCCAAATGGTGAACGTTGCTTCTCAGCATCAAGAAACCGTGCTGCCTGGCTACACTCACTTACAACGTGCTCAGCCGGTAACTTTTGCTCACTGGTGCTTGGCTTACGTTGAAATGCTTGAGCGTGATTATTCACGTTTGAATGATGCGATTAAGCGTCTAGACACATGTCCGCTGGGTTCTGGTGCCCTTGCTGGAACAGCTTACCCGATGGACCGTGAAGAGTTAGCTCACAACTTAGGTTTCCGTCGTGCAACGCGCAACTCTCTAGATTCAGTTTCTGACCGCGACCATGTGATGGAGCTAATGTCGATTGCTTCTATCTCTATGCTTCACCTTTCGCGTCTTGCAGAAGATATGATTTTCTACAACTCAGGTGAATCAAACTTCATCGAGTTAGCGGATACCGTGACGTCAGGTTCATCTCTGATGCCACAAAAGAAAAACCCAGATGCGCTAGAGCTTATCCGTGGCAAAACTGGCCGTGTTTACGGTTCATTAGCGGCAATGATGATGACAGTAAAAGCTCTGCCTTTGGCGTACAACAAAGACATGCAAGAAGATAAAGAAGGTCTGTTCGACGCTTTAGATACTTGGAATGATTGTATGGAAATGGCAGCACTCTGTTTTGACGGCATTAAAGTGAACGGCGAACGTACACTTGAAGCCGCGAAACAAGGCTACGCGAACTCAACTGAACTGGCTGATTACCTAGTAGCGAAAGGGATTCCTTTCCGTGAAGCTCACCATATTGTTGGTGTGACGGTAGTGGCGGCGATTGCTAAAGGCTGTGCATTAGAAGAATTAACCATCGCAGATATGAAAGAGTTCTCTGAGGTGATAGAAGAGGATGTGTACGACATCCTGACCATTGAATCGTGTCTTGAAAAACGTAGTGCGTTAGGTGGTGTGTCACCGAAGCAAGTGGCTTACGCGGTGGACCAAGCTGAGAAGCGTTTGGCGCAGCGTGATACCTCTATCGTTAAGGTTCGTCCTGCTCGTTTGACTGACATTGAAGCGTTGGAAGGCATGGTTGCTTACTGGGCGAACATGGGTGAAAACCTGCCTCGCTCTCGTAATGAACTGGTGCGTGATATTGGCTCATTTGCCGTCGCAGAACATCATGGTGAGGTGACCGGTTGTGCATCGCTTTATGTCTATGACTCTGGCTTAGCGGAAATCCGTTCACTGGGTGTCGAAGCTGGCTGGCAAGGTCAAGGGCAGGGTACCGCAATTGTGCAGCACTTGGTTGAGAAAGCGCGACAAATGGCCATCAAGAAGGTGTTTGTGCTGACTCGTACACCTGAGTTCTTTATGAAGCATGATTTCTTACCAACATCGAAATCTCTGCTGCCTGAGAAGGTACTGAAAGATTGTGACCAGTGTCCTCGTCAACATGCGTGTGATGAAGTGGCATTGGAAGTGAACTTGGTAGAGCAGATAATTGCTAAGGTTAATGTTGCATAAGGCATTGATTTTATAGCTCCTAAAAAAAAGATCAAAAATCTGATCTTTTTTGGGAACAAACTAAGAAAAGCCCGGTCTATTAAAGTACCACTGCTTTTTCTTAGAATTTTCTAAGAAAGCCCTAGAATCGATTGGTTCTGGGGCTTTTTTCTATCTGCTGTTCGGGAAATGACAATAGCTCGAAAATTATGATGAATTATCGGATTGTTTAGCCCTGTCTCTAATCACTACTCTTTATCCAATAAAGACTTCCAGCTAACGTTTTTTGCCCTTTAACGGTAGCACCACAAACTTCATGACCCAATGCAACGACAGCAAGCCACTGAACGCGAAAGCGGCCATCATCAACGCGATGGCATTGATGGTTTTTGGGTCTTCTCTGAAAAACAGCCACCATACTCCCCAACTCAAAATCGACAACACCATCAGCTGATTCATGCAACGCTGGCAGCGACCGAGCTTGTTACGGATTTTTTCACTTTTATTGCAATGAATGCATGTCATCTTAGGTTTGATTCGCGTTATGCTTGTTGCCCTGATAATAACACGTCACAAGATATTGGATCACGGTGACACAGAGAGAGAAAGTCGATGATTGAGCGCCAAGAAACCAAGCAACGTATGAGCCGTATTGTTAAACACAACGGTACTATCTACCTATGTGGCCAAGTTTGTGCTGATGCAACTAAAGACATCACTGAACAAACTCAAACCATGTTAGATAAAGTAGAAGCGCTACTTGAGCAAGCAGGCAGCGACAAAGAGCACATGCTGTCAGCAACGATTTACTTGAAAGACATGAAAGACTTCCAAGAAATGAACGCAGTTTGGGATGCATGGGTACCAGAAGGTCACGCTCCAGCTCGCGCATGTGTGACTGGCGATATGGCTCGCGAAGCGCTACTTGTTGAAATCTCTGTGATTGCTGCTGAGAAGTAACTGCTAAGTATTTAGCGACAGGCTATGGCTTCAAGAGACTCCAGATACCTCGTCCCTCGGTTCTGGAATGACGAGTTTAGTTTTGGTTTAGCTGATGCGTCACTTTGATTTGCTTCAGTTTAGACGCGTTTTGAAAAGCTCCGTTATTCTGGTTAGCTTCGCCTAGACGTGTATGAAAATTGCTGTCATTCCCGAGAGCGACGAAGGAGCGTAATCGGGAATCTATAGTTTACTCGTTGCCAAAAACAAAAAGGAAAGCCAATGGCTTTCCTTTTTAGTATTTAACGTTTGTTAACTGCTAATTGACTGGCGCTAGTCTGAGATTAACAGCCCGGGCCACAATCCAGACAGTGTTTCACCATCTCTGGGCCTAGGTGCAGTTTCGCATTCAGGTCACGTAGGGCAGTTCGTACACCCTCTTCGATTACTGGGTGGTAGAACGGCATGTCTAGCATCTCAGAAACCGTCATCTTGTTCTGGTGTGCCCATGCTAACAAGTGAGCCAAGTGTTCTGCGTTTGGTCCCATCATCTCAGCACCAAGGAAGCGGCCTGTACCTTGCTCGCCGTATACGTGCAGAATACCTTTGTTGCGCAGCATCACTCGAGAACGACCTTGGTTTTCGAAAGACACTTCACCCGTTGCGAAACAGCCACATGTGCCCAAGCGTGTGGTGATCTCTTTGTAGGTTTCACCAACCATCGCGATTTGCGGGTCAGAGAATACTGCCGAGATTTTAGAGCGGCGTAGGCCTGCACGAATCTCTGGGAAGCGACCTGCATTGTCACCCGCAATACGAGCTTGGTCTGCTGCTTCATGCAGTAGAGGCAGTTGGTTACTCGCATCACCAGCGATAAATATTGATGGTAGTGATGTTTGTAGCGTGTAGTGGTCTGCGATTGGCACACCACGTTCATCAAGCTCTAGAGAGGTATTCTCTAAGCCAAGCTTGTCAGTGTTAGGGCGACGACCTGTTGCTGCTAGTACGTATTCAACGACGTTAGTTTCTAATTCACCTTGTTTATTGATGAACTGGATTTCGACACGTGGCTCACCCGATTCAGTGGTAATGCGCTTCATGCTTTCGATTTTCACGTCGGCATCGAGATAGAACTCTTCATTGAAAGCTTTATCTGCATAAGCCATGATCTCTGGATCAGTTACTGGGCCAACTTGACCACCCAAACCGAACAGTTTGGTCTTCACACCTAAGCGGTGCAGTGACTGACCAAGCTCAAGACCAATAACACCAGGGCCAAATACCGCAACCGATTCTGGTAAATCATCCCAGCTGAACACGTCGTCGTTAATGATCAGGCGATCGCCAAGTTCATTCCAAACGGCAGGGTATGCAGGGCGAGAACCGGTCGCGATAACAATACGCTTAGCGGTGACAACCGTGTGGTCATCAATTTGTAGCGTGTTATCGTCTAAGAATTTTGCGTAACCAGAGATCTTGTCTTGCTCTGGGATTTCATCAACGCCTTCTAAAACAAAACCAACAAAACGGTCACGCTCAAACTTCACTCGCTCCATCACTTCACGACCGTTAATCACGATATCGCCTTGTGGGTGAACGCCAAAAGCCGGAGCTTTCTCGATTTGGTGTACGCTTTCCGCAGCTGCAATAAGCAGTTTAGATGGCATACAACCAACACGAGCACAGGTTGTACCGTAAGGGCCACCTTCAATCATCACGACACTGTCAGTGTGTGCTTTTGCAGCGCGGTAAGAACCTAAACCTGCCGTACCGCCCCCGATAACAGCTACATCTACATTGACTTGTTTCATAATAATTTTCTCGCAATGGCTGAATTTAGTTTGAACGAACCCCTCCAACTCTGGTGATTTTTTTGAGAGTCAGGATAACGGGTCAGTTTTGTGATTCTGTTTTATTAGGTTTAGCTTGTGACTCTGATTTTATTGCTAACTATAGGTTAGTAAAAGACAGGCGAGTCACCAGCTATATTCTTTTTCCCAAAACTCAGATAAGAGTGTTTGGAATAGCTAACCCACAAGAGGGTGGGTTAGCTGATACTTCTAAGCCTATATCGGCGATGAAGCGATTAGCCTAGGAAAGTTTCTAGTTCTTCACTACCACCGATGTGTTTGCCACCGATGAATACTTGAGGAACGGTAGTGCGACCAGAGATTGCACGTAGGCTTACTGTTGTTGCATCTTTACCTAGAACCACTTCTTCGTAGTTCAGACCTTTGTCGATTAGGTTCTGTTTTGCTTTCATACAGAAAGGACAGCCTGGCTTAGTGAATACTGTGATTGACTCTTGCTCTTTGTGCTCAGGAGCAAGGTAGTTCAGCATAGTGTCTGCATCAGAAACCTTGAACGGGTCGCCTGGTACGTCTTCTTCGATGAACATTTTTTCTACCACGCCGTTTTTAACCAGCATGCTGTAACGCCATGAACGTTTGCCGAAGCCGATGTCGTTTTTCTCAACTAGCATACCCATGCCGTCTGTGAAATCACCGTTACCATCTGGGATGAATGTGATGTTTTCCGCTTCTTGGTCTGCTTTCCAAGCGTTCATTACGAATGTGTCGTTTACTGAAACACACAGAATGTCATCAACACCGTTTTCTTTGAATACAGAGTGTAGCTCGTTGTAACGAGGTAGGTGGCTTGACGAACATGTTGGCGTAAACGCACCTGGTAGGCTGAATACGATAACTGTCTTGTCTTTGAATAGCTCTTCAGTAGTTACGTTAACCCATGCATCACCTTGGCGAGTTTGGAATGTTACTTGAGGGATTGATTGACCTTCTTTAGATGCAAACATATTGATTTCCTTAAATAGTATTTTTAATTTTGTTCTATTAGAGCTTAACGTTTTTCGTTGCTCTGTTTCGTTTTGTTGAGCCCATTATTAGATAAATTCTTTGATAGCTCGAATCGTTTGATGTTATGGTTTTGATAGGTAAATTCTATCAAGAGCATTTTTCTTTTAAATGTTTCTATGAAACCCCTTGTTCTTATTAAAACCTGAGGTAAGAGACTGATCATGAATATTCGTGACTTTGAATACTTGGTGGCGCTCGCAGAGCATAAACACTTCCGAAAAGCGGCAGAAGCGTGCTTTGTCAGTCAGCCGACACTAAGCGGTCAAATACGCAAACTCGAAGATGAAATTGGACTTCAGTTAACCGAGCGTAGTCCAAGGAAGGTGATATTTACAGAATCAGGGTTACAACTTGTTGAACAAGCCAAGCGTATTCTCAATGAAGTGAAAACTTTTAAAGATATGGCGAGTGGACACGGTGAAGCGATGACGGGGCCAATGCACATTGGTTTTATTCCAACCGTGGGTCCTTACATCTTGCCTAAGATTGTTCCTCATCTTAAAGAGAGCTTCCCAGATCTTGAGCTTTACCTGCATGAAGCTCAGACCCATCAGTTAGTGAGCCAACTTGAAGATGGCAAGCTTGATTGCTTAGTACTGGCTGCGGTTGATGAAACGGCGGTGTTCAAAGAGATCGATGTGTATGACGAGCCGTTAAGTGTTGCCGTTCCATGTGACCACGAGTGGGCTCAGCAAGACACTGTCGATATGCTGCAGCTGAATGGACAAACCGTACTTGCGCTAGGTGACGGTCACTGTTTAAGAGACCAAGCCTTGGGCTTCTGTTTTGCTGCGGGCGCCAAAGATGATGAGCGCTTTAAGGCAACCAGCTTAGAAACGCTGCGTAACATGGTCGCGGCGGGGGCGGGGATTACCTTGCTTCCTCAGCTATCGGTGCCGAAAGAGAAGCAGAAAGACGGTGTGTGTTACGTACCTGCTGTGAATCCAACACCTTCACGTCGCATTGTTGTTGCCTACCGTCCGGGCTCTCCATTGAAGGGACGTTTCGAGCAATTGGCTGAGACGATTCGAACTCAACTGGAGAAGACGGCTTAGCGCTTGAATTTAGAGCCTAGTCTGGTCAGATATAGATATAAAAAAAGGGTTGATATGAATGCATATCAACCCTTTTTGTTGGTTCATGTTACTAGGTTCTACAAACCTTAGTTAGAACAGTTCTTCTACTGCTTCACCTGATGAGGTTGAGTAGATGTCATCATTGAAACGTTCAGTGATGTACTCGGTTGGCTCTGTGCCTTTCTCGAAGTACTCGAACATTGATGAGCTATCGAACTTGTTGGTCAGTAAGCCAGTTTCACGGTCGATACGAACACGGACGATGTTCTCAGGAATCTCTTTACGCTCAGCAGGAACACCCGCTAACGCCGTACCCATGAAATCAACCCATGCAGGTTCTGCTGTTTTCGCGCCAGCTTCTGCACCCGTAATTTGGTTCTTACCAAGATTTGAGTTCGCTTTGGTTCTGCCTAGGTTGCGGTTGTGGTTATCAAAACCAACCCATACCGTTGCAACCATGCCAGGGCCGTAACCGCTGTACCAAGTATCTTTCGAATCGTTGGTGGTACCCGTTTTTCCGCCAATGTCACGACGCTTCAACGGCTGTGCACGCCAACCTGTACCGTTCCAACCCGTACCTGCGCTCCAATCACCGCCACCCCAGATGTTGCTGTACATCATTTCACGAACAAGGAATGCGTTCTGTTCAGAGATAACTTGAGGTGCGTATTGTACTTTGGCATCCACATCTTGCTCTGCAAACTCATCAGCCATTGGGTCTGAGGTCATTTGCTGTTGGCAATCGTCTTTACAAACCACTTTTGGTGTCGCTTCAAATTCAGTCTCACCAAATGGTGTCTCAATGCGGCTGATGTAGAAAGGTTCAACGTAGTAGCCGCCATTAGCGAATACTGAGTAACCTTGAGCTACTTTCATTGGCGTTAAGCTACCCGCACCCAGAGCAATGGTTTCAGAGCGCGGAACTTCATCAATATCAAAGCCAAATCGAGTTAGGTAGTTACGAGTATCATCTAGACCTACTTCGCGCAGTACACGTACCGCCATTACGTTTTTAGACTGAGCTAAGCCAATACGTAAACGAGTTGGACCCACGTAAGTCGGTGGCGAGTTCTTTGGTCGCCATGCGGTACCTTGGCTCTTATCCCATTGGTTAATCGGTGCATCGTTGATCAGTGAGGCTAGCGTTAAGCCTTTCTCAATCGCTGCTGAGTAGATAAAGGGTTTGATACCAGAACCCACCTGACGAATAGATTGCGTTGCACGGTTGAACTTGTTGTGGACAAAGTTAAAGCCACCGACCATCGACAATACCGCGCCGTTGTTCGGGTTCATTGCAACAAATGCTGTGTTCGCATTCGGTACTTGGCTTAGTCGCCATACAATCGGTGTTTCTGATTCTGCAGTCGCTGACTCTTCTGTCGGCTCTTCAGAGACTTCATCGCCGGTAACGGCTTCATGGCGAACCCAGATTTGTTCACCAACCGCCAGAATTTCTTTCGCTTGAGAAGGCGCTGGTCCTTGGCGGTTATCCGTTAGGAATTTACGCGCCCAGTTCATGCCTTGCCATTCGATAGTGCCTTCACCTTGGTTCTTAACCCAAATTTGAGCACTTTTCGAATCAACCGCGGTAACAACAGCAGGGACTAGGTCACCATAGGTTGGTTGAGACTTAAGGTGTTTAACGATTTGTTCTTGATCCCACGCTGATTGCGCAGTCTGCCACAATACTTTTTCAGCACCACGGTAGCCGTGACGCTCATCGTAGCCAAGTAGGTTCTTAATTGCGGCTTGGTTCGCTGCTTTTTGCAGTTTCGAATCAACGGTCGTGTAGACCTTCATGCCTGATGTATAAGCTTCTTCACCGTAGCGTTCCACCATCCAAGCACGTGCAACTTCAGCAACATATGGTGCGCTTAGTTCGATCTCTGCACCGTGGTATTTCGAGATAAGTTCTTCGCTACGAGCGTCATCGAACTCTGCTTGAGTGATGTATTTCTCGTCTAACATACGACGCAATACAACGTTACGACGGTTAGTCGCGCGCTCAACAGAGTAAATAGGGTTCATTGTCGAAGGTGCTTTTGGCATACCCGCAAGGGTCGCAATTTCACTCAGCGTGAGATCAGGAAGATCTTTACCGAAGTAAACACGTGCTGCCGCGCCAAAACCATACGAACGGTGACCAAGGAAGATCTTGTTGACGTAAAGCTCCATGATCTCTTCTTTACTAAGAAGTTGCTCAATGTGGATCGCAATGAAGATCTCTTTGATCTTACGCATAATCTTTTTCTCATTAGATAAGAAGAAGTTACGCGCAAGCTGCTGAGTAATGGTACTAGCACCTTGTTTGGCTGAACCCGACATTGCAACCACGAGTGCTGCACGTGTGATACCGATTGGGTCAATACCTGGGTGTTCATAGAAACGGCTATCTTCGGTGGCAATCAGAGCCTCAACTAAGTGGCGAGGAATCTCGTCATAAGTGACTGGATTACGACGCTTTTCACCAAATTGAGAGATCAGCTTACCGTCTTGACTGAAGACTTGCATCGGCGTTTGGAGTTCTACGTCGCGCAAAGTGGCAACATCAGGCAACTCTGGTTTTACGTAAAAATAAAACCCGAAAATTGTACTGACTCCAAGAATCATGCAAATCAATGTAAATATGAATAATCGCTTTATGAACTTCACCGGATAATCCCTGATTAGTTAAGGCTGATAAGCAGCAAACCCTTGTACTCTAGGCTAAAAACTTAGCTTTCGTTTATTAACGCTTATTTAACTAATAATCACAACCCCTAGATAATCAACGAAATGCTTGGCACTTCAGGAGCTAGGTCACATGGGTTCATCATTAATTACAGGTATAGATATAAATCATCACAGCATCAAAGCCGTGGTACTAAAACCCGTGGGGGAGTTGTATGCCCTAGTGGGATACAAAGAGCTGCCGATTTCGGACGACATTTTTACAGCTAACCATACTTTGGAGTATCAGAAAACTGTTAAGAAACTTAAAGAACTTAGGAAAGGACTGCCTTTTGGCTGTCGCAACGTCGCCATTTCGGTACCTGATAACACGGTGATCAGCAAAGTACTGCAAATAGAGAGTGAGTTAGAAGACAGAGAAAAAGAGTTTTCTATCTATCAAACCTTCGCCCATCAATCTCCCTTTCCTATCGAGGAGCTGAGTTTAGATTTTGTAAAGCTGGAAGACAAACGATTTGGTAAAGGTTCGACAAGCAGTTATCAGGTATACGCCACTCGTAAAGAAGTTGTGGATAGCCGAGCGGATGCATTAACCAAGGCTGGCTTCAAACCTGTGGTGGTGGATACACAGGCGCATGGGCTACTTAATATCTGGCAATTGGCCTCGCGCCTGTATCCCGATAAGAAAAACTGGTTGCTAGTGGATGTTGGAATCGACCAAACCTCGCTAGGGGTTATCCCGCAGAATTCGGCGCCTTTCTATAAAGACATCGCCTTTGGCACTCAAGATCTTCGCAGCTCAGATGACCCGAGTGATATCGAGAGCGTGTTCGGTACTATGGAAGAGACACATCAATTCATTGTTAACCTGATTGAGAAGCTCAAGCGTCAATTGCAGCTCTATTCATCGGGAAATGCGCAGCAACCTATCTCAGGGATTTGGTTGATGGGCGAGGGCGCCAGCATCCCTATGGTAACCGAAGAGCTAGAACGCCATTTTCAGTTGAGCTGCGAGTCATTGAATCCTTTGTCTTTATTTGAGAATAAGGTCGCCAAGAGACGCCGACTGCCGATTGACTGGCAACACTTTGGTATCGCGGCGGGTATGGCGATGAGTGGGCTCAAGTGGCAGGGAGAGAAGCATGTTGCATCAAATTAACCTGCTGCCGTGGCGTGATGAGATTCGTGCTCAGCACAAGAAGCGTTTTATCCATCTGGTCATTCTTGGCGTCATCATTGCGCTTATAGGGCAATGGGCGGTTGGTCACTATTTTCACGATCAACAAGCCAAGCAGCAAGCTCGCCTCAATTACCTCAATCAGTACATTGCTGAGCTCGACCGACAAATTCAGTCGTTAAAAGTCGCAGAGCAAGAACACAAAGCCATTCTGACTCGACTTGATGTGGTTGAGTCGCTGCAGCTTGGCCGTAATAAGACCACCGACTTCATGAACTTGATGCCGGAGCTGATTCCAGAGGGTGTCTATGTCGACAAGATAAAGATGAATGGTCAGGAGATTGAAATGTCGGGCATCAGCGACAGCACTGCTCGTCTCGCCACCATGTTGGACAACCTCGAACGTTCAGATTCTTTGAAAGGGGTCGAGATGCACTCTATCGTTCATAACCGCAAGCGCTTCAATAAAGAGTTTCAGACCTTCAAGGTCTCTTTTGTGTTTAGCCCTGTGTCTTTAGAAAACACAACCGCGAGCAGAAAAGATAAGGGGGCGCATCATGGCTAACCTTCAAAATAGGATTAGTAGGCAAAACAGGATGAGCTTGCAAGATCTCGATGTTGATGAGATCACCGAATGGCCATTGTTGCCTCAGCTTCTCGTGATTCTGGTGTTGATGGTGTTAATCCAAGGTGTTGGCACTTGGCTGTATCTGCTGCCGCTCGACGAGGAACTGAAACAGATGAAGCAACAGGAGCAGACCTTAAAAACGACCTTGAGGATAAAGGCGAATAAGGTTGCAGCCTTGCCTAAGTTGCAGAGCCAGTTGGATGAGCTAACCAGTCGCTACGATTATCTATTAGAGCAGCTACCAGTTCAAAAGGAGTTGGCCAGCATGCTGGCCTCAGTGAATGAGCTCGGCTTAGATAACGCGCTGACCTTCACGCGAATTGATTGGGGGCAAAAGCAGAATAAAGAGTTTCTCTATCGATTGCCTCTCAATATTGAGCTGACAGGTGACTATCACGAGATTGGTGACTTCTCTGCTGCCATCGCCAAGTTGCCGCGCATTATTAGCTTTGATGATGTGAATTGGCAGCGAGTCAGTCAAGAAAGTAGCACGCTGCACTTTAGGGTTCGAGCTTATACCTACCAGTTTAAATCGGAGGTTAATGATGAAACCCAATAGCGCGTTTTACTCAATCGTATTGATGCTTGCGTTGTCAGGCTGCAAAGCTAATCAAGACTCACTGCAAGATTTTGTGGCGCAGGTTGAAGCCAAGGCGAGAAAAGACGTCGAGCAACTTGTCCCAGCAACTGAATTCACGGCGGCGACTTATCAGCGCCGTGCCTTTCGTCCTCCCTTTGAACTGCCTAAAGAAGCCATTGTGCAAAACCAGCCTTTGGTGAAGAAAGACTGTTGGCAACCCAGCGCCCGTTCTCGTAATGGCAAGTTAGAGAGGTACCCGCTGAGTAAGCTTCGTTTAAGAGGCGTGATGGGCAGTGGCTCAAGCGTGTTTGGCTTAGTGCAAACACCCAAAGGCAACGTGGTAAACGTCAAGAAAGGCCAGTTTATCGGCTTAAACAATGGCCGAGTTACTAAGGTGACGAGCCAATACGTTCAGATTAATGAAACTCTTCCAGATGGCTTAGGTTGTTGGCATAAGCGCAACGTTAGGCTGGCTCTGAAGTAAACCAATGTCACATGATGTGGATATGAGATGTAAATATGATTAAAGGAATAAGTGGATTAGTGAGCAAGGCTCTACAAGGTTTTGCTGTGTCTGTGATGTTGGTTGTTAGCGTGCTCAGCCATGCCGAGAGCTTACCGAACAAATTGGAGAATATTGATTTTAGGGTCAATAAGGATAAAGACGCCGTCATCATTATTGAGCTGGCGACCAGCACAGCAGTGGTGGATGTTCAACGAGCTCAGGAAGGGTTAAGTATCGAGCTAATCAATACTCAAGTTGATGATGACAAGCTCTACCTGCTGGATGTGAAGGATTTCGCTACCTTGGTTGAAGGCATTGAAGTCTATAAAGAGACACCAAGCACTCGGCTTCTAGCGACGATTAGCAATGACTATCAGTATGAATACAACCTAAAGGGGCGCTTTATTGAGGTGGTGATCAGCAAACCGGTGCTCGATGAAGCGACCAAAGAAAAAAGCGTTCTAGAGAAAGAGGGCAAGCTGATATCGATTAACTTCCAGGATATCCCGGTACGAAATGTCCTGCAACTGATTGCCGATTACAACGACTTCAATCTCGTGGTGTCTGATTCGGTAGCCGGAAACCTGACGTTACGCTTAGATGGCGTACCTTGGCAGCAAGTTCTCGACATTATCTTGCAAGTTAAAGGCTTGGATAAGCGTGTTGATGGCAATGTTATCTTGGTCGCGCCGAAAGCGGAGCTCGACCTTCGAGAGCAACAAGCGTTAGAGAAATCGCGCTTAGAAGAGGAGTTAGGGGAGCTTAAATCGGAAATCATCAAGATTAACTTTGCTAAAGCCACCGACATCGCTGACATGATTGGAGGTGAAGGTGCGGTCAGCATGTTGTCCGATCGTGGTTCGATTACCATTGATGAGCGCACCAACTCACTGCTCATTCGTGAATTGGAAGAAAACATTGCCGTGATCCGAGGCATCATTGAATCGTTAGACATTCCCGTGAAGCAGGTACAGATAGAGGCACGTATTGTCACGGTTACTGAGGGTAATCTTGATGAGCTTGGCGTGCGCTGGGGCGTTTCCTCAACCAACGGAAGCTTCACCGTTGGTGGCTCAATCGAAGGTAACCACCCATCAGCGATTACGCCGTATGACGACGATAGCGGCAGCAGCGTGATTGATGACTATCTCAACGTCAATTTAGGGGCAACATCGCCGAACGCCTCGAGTATTGCGTTTCAGGTGGCCAAACTGGGTTCAGATACCTTACTCGATCTTGAACTGTCGGCACTGCAACAAGAGTCAAAAGCTGAAATCATTTCTAGTCCACGCTTAATCACCACCAATAAAAAGCCGGCTTATATTGAGCAAGGTACTGAAATTCCTTACTTAGAGTCATCTTCAAGTGGCGCTACGTCGGTTGCATTTAAGAAAGCCGTGTTGAGTCTTAAGGTGACACCGCAGATCACGCCCGATAATCGTTTGGTATTGGATTTGAGCGTGACTCAAGATAGGCCAGGGCAAGTGGTAAAAACTGGAACCGGTGAAGCGGTCGCCATTGATACGCAAAGAATAGGTACGCAAGTGCTTGTTAATAATGGTGAAACTGTCGTGCTTGGCGGGATATTTCAGCACAGCGTGAGCAGTACAGTGGATAAAGTTCCTCTGTTGGGGGACCTGCCAGTTTTGGGCGCATTGTTCCGTCGCAGCTATGAAAATGTGGGTAAAAGTGAACTACTTATTTTTGTCACACCCAAAGTTGTGATTCAGTAATGAACAATTAGATTAAAAATAAAGTTGCATTAGTGGCACCTAACCTTGATAATTTCGGGTCTTATCACGAATTATCTGTGAGGAATCGGTGCCACGGGCCTTTTAATTTCAGTACTTGTACTGACCTACCTTGTGGCGATGTCATTGAATTAACGTTGTAAATTACTGCTAAAAACATGGCTGAGAAACGCAATATTTTTCTTGTTGGCCCAATGGGCGCCGGCAAAAGTACAATTGGTAGACACCTAGCTTCCCAACTTCATATGGAGTTTCTAGACTCTGACACTGTGATCGAAGAGCGCACTGGCGCAGACATCGCATGGGTTTTTGATGTTGAGGGCGAAGAAGGTTTCCGTAAGCGCGAAGAATCTGTAATCAATGATCTGACAGAAGAACAAGGTATTGTTCTTGCGACAGGTGGTGGTTCAGTGTTGAGCAAAGAAAACCGTAACCGTCTATCTGCACGAGGCATTGTTGTATACCTAGAGACAACAATTGAAAAGCAACTTGCTCGCACTAACCGCGACAAGAAACGCCCTCTACTTCAAACAGACAACCCGCGTGATGTGCTAGAAGATCTAGCTGTATCTCGCAACGCACTATACGAAGAAGTGGCGGACTACACAGTTCGTACTGACGACCAAAGTGCAAAAGTGGTAGCCAACCAGATCGTAAAAATGCTAGAAGAACGTTAAGTTCATTTTTTCGGAGAGCAAACCCATGGAACGGATTACGGTCAATCTAGCTGAGCGTAGCTACCCTATCTCTATTGGCGCCGGGTTATTTGAAGACCCGGCGTACCTTTCTTTTTTATCAGGTAAGCAGAAAGTTGTTGTTATCAGTAATGTGACAGTAGCGCCTCTTTATGCTGATAAAATTTTATCGCTATTGGATCAAGTCGGCTGTCAGACATCTCTTCTCGAGCTGCCAGACGGTGAACAGTACAAAACCCTTGAAACGTTCAATTCAGTGATGAGCTACATGCTTGAAGGAAATTACAGCCGCGATGTGGTGGTGATTGCTTTAGGAGGTGGTGTTATCGGTGACTTGGTCGGTTTTGCTGCCTCTTGTTACCAGCGCGGTATTGATTTCATTCAAATCCCGACGACCCTTCTTTCTCAAGTGGACTCTTCTGTTGGTGGTAAAACCGCAGTAAACCATCCTCTTGGTAAGAATATGATCGGCGCTTTTTACCAACCGAAATCTGTGATCATCGATACCAACTGTTTATCAACGCTTCCAGAGCGTGAGTTTGCAGCTGGCATTGCTGAGGTGATCAAATACGGCATCATTTACGATGAAGCCTTCTTTGATTGGTTGGAGCAGAATCTAGAGAAACTTTATCAACTTGATGAAGAAGCACTGATTACCGCGATTGCTCGTTGTTGTGCAATTAAGGCTGAAGTGGTGGCTCTAGATGAAAAAGAGTCAGGAATCAGAGCGTTATTGAACCTAGGTCATACATTTGGTCATGCGATTGAAGCAGAACTAGGCTATGGTAATTGGCTACATGGTGAAGCTGTGTCGTCAGGCACTGTAATGGCAGCTAAAACAGCTCAATTACAGGGACTGATCTCTCAGCAGCAACTTGAGCGAATTATTTCTATACTCAAGAATGCGAAACTACCAATCCATACGCCAGAAAGCATGTCTTTTGAAGACTTTATGAAGCACATGATGCGCGATAAAAAAGTGCTGTCTGGTCAGTTGCGTTTGGTATTACCAACAAGTATTGGTACTGCTGAAGTGGTTGCTGATGTGCCTCAAGACATCATTAAACAAGCGATCGATTTCTGCCGTACTCTTTAAATTTGGTTGTGAGGTTGCCTAGCTAAACTCTAGGCAACTGAAGCGTTTTACTGATCGATCTTATCAGTAGGGATCCCCAATGAGTTTGGCTCATGAATTAAGAGTATTAGAGTTAGAATCTCAAGTTGAGCTGCTAGAGCGCTTACAGCTTTTGACTAACTTTGGTTCAAACCTTGTGACGGTGGCGGGCAAAGCTGGCTCTGGCCGATCTTGGTTGGCTCAGCGTTATCTTGAAGCATGGTCGACAGAAAAAAATCAGTGTTTACTGCTTTGTCATCCAAGCCAAGACGATCAACAACGCCGTGCGCTCATTCTTAGCCAAATTGTTTCTGATCCCCTGTTTAATCAACATGATTCTTTATCGGATAGCCTAACAAGGTTACTGGATGGAGAACCGTGTAATGTGGTTATCGTCGTTGATGATGCCCAACGACTTTCTGAGCTATTGGTATCCGAATTATGGATGTTGGTACTGGAAGCTCAATCAAACCCTCAATGGACGATCAATATCGTTCTCTTCTCGGAACCTGGCCACTTAGATACGTTATTAACGCGTTTGAGCTACGGTCAACAACACAAACCTATCGATCTTGAGATCGATGACCTTTCGCAACCAGAAGCTGAACATTTCTTTGAATCACTGGTGATTCGATATGTTGATGATGAGTCTGAAACTTGCGTGCGACGTGCGTTTAATAAAGCGCAACCTCTGCCCGGTGAGTTAATGGCTTTAGGAGAATTGAAAGTGGAAAAAAGGATTATTATTCGCTCAATTATTGGCTCGCCCATCAATATCGCGATTGTGGTGGCCTTGCTGTTGATTTTAATTGGTGGTGGTTATTGGTGGATGTTCAGTCAACCAACCCCTGACGATAAAGCGCAATCTCTTATCGCTCCGATTGAACAGACAGCTATCCCAACTTTTGAAGTGGAAAGTGGTACCGAGCAAGCTGGAATCGACGGAATGGACGATTCTGAAGCCGAAGCTGACATGAGTTATCAAGGTGCTGATGACGACAGCTCATCTTTGCCACCGACTGTCGTTGAAGATACCGCGAGTGTTGGAGAAGTCGAACAAGATCAGCAGCGTGTCGTAATCACCTCTGATGTGGTTGATGCCTTGCTTGATGATAAACCTGAAAGTGCCGATACCAGTGCGATTGATGCTGCTGTTGAAGAAAACACAGGTGCCGCGGTGAGTTCGCAATCAGATGCAGACAAAGTGGAGTCACAGCCTTCAGCCGATGAAGCAACAGACCTAACACAGTCCACGCCACCGACTAAGAAAATTACATTCTCATTTTCTCGCGAAGAGTTACAAGCTATCTCTCCGCGAGCTTATACTTTGCAGTTGAGTGCGATGACCTCATTGGAAGACGTACAATCTTTCATTGAAGAGTATGACCTTGAGAACAAGGTTCGTATTTACCCAACACTTCGCAACGACACCAAGTGGTTTATTATCACTTATCAAGATTACCCAACGATTCAAGTAGCGAGAGACGCGGTAAGTGCGTTATCAAAACCACTTCAACAGTTGGAACCTTGGGCAAAATCGATGAATCAAGTACATCGAGAGATAGAACGTGCGAAATAACCCTGAGCTTAGCCTCAAAATATGTTACATTCCGCAGCCTTATTTTTGAGTTGATAGATAGAGCAGTAAATGAAAAAGCAGCGTGCCTTTCTAAAATGGGCTGGTGGTAAATATGGCCTAGTTGAAGACATCCAACGTCACCTGCCACCTGCTCGTAAATTGGTAGAACCGTTTGTCGGTGCCGGCTCAGTATTTCTGAATACTGACTTTGAACAGTACCTGCTTGCAGATATCAATCCCGATCTTATCAACCTGTACAACCTGCTTAAAACCGATCCTGAAACTTATATCACGGAAGCGAAGCGCTGGTTCTGTCCTGAGAACAACCGCAAAGAAGCCTTCTTAGATATTCGTGCTGAGTTCAATGGTACAGATAACGTCATGTATCGTTCGTTGGCTTTCTTGTATATGAACCGATTTGGTTTCAATGGCCTGTGTCGTTACAACAAGAAGGGCGGTTTTAACGTTCCATTTGGTTCTTATAAAAAACCTTACTTCCCAGAAGCTGAGCTGGAGTTTTTTGCCGAGAAAGCGAAAAAGGCCACCTTCGTCTGTGAGGGATACCATGAAACCTTTAGCCGCGCGCGTAAAGGTTGTGTGGTTTACTGCGATCCTCCATACGCACCACTGTCGAACACGGCTAACTTTACCTCTTACGCAGGTAATGGCTTTAGCTTAGATGACCAAGCTGCACTGGCGGATGTTGCTGAAAAAGCAGCGATGGAACGCGGTATTCCTGTTTTGATTTCAAACCACGATACGACATTAACTCGTCGCTTATATCATGGTGCGGAGTTGAACGTGGTTAAGGTGAAACGTACCATCAGCCGCAATGGCGCTGGCCGTAATAAAGTTGATGAGCTATTGGCGCTTTTCCATAAAGAGAAAAACCAGCAGCACGCATCAGCGGAACAGTAATGGTCAGAATATCCGCCAAACTCATTAAATTGAGTGACCAACGGATACTTTCTTAAACTAATCTTTCGAACTGCTAGGATCTGCTTAGGTGCTTAGGTAGAATTGCACACCAAATAGTCTTGGGATTGAGTCTTGTATTTGTGTATGAGATGTCACCAAGGCGGTGATATTCGCAATTTACTCACTCTTAAGAGGTTTGGTATGAAAGATTTTCTAATCGCTCCATCGATTTTGTCTGCAGATTTTGCTCGTCTTGGTGAAGACGTAGAAAAAGTACTCGCAGCTGGTGCTGATGTTGTGCACTTCGATGTGATGGACAACCACTACGTACCTAACCTGACTTTTGGCGCGCCTATCTGTAAAGCGCTGCGCGACTACGGTATTACGGCTCCTATCGATGTTCACCTTATGGTTAAGCCAGTAGACAGCATCGTGCCTGAGTTTGCTAAAGCCGGCGCATCAATGATTACCTTCCACGTTGAAGCTTCAGAGCACATCGATCGCACTCTACAGCTAATCAAAGAGCACGGCTGTAAAGCGGGTGTGGTTCTTAACCCTGCAACGCCGCTTTCTTGCTTAGATTACATCCTAGACAAAGTAGACATGATTCTACTGATGTCTGTGAACCCAGGCTTCGGCGGTCAATCTTTCATTCCGCACACGCTAGATAAACTACGTGCTGTTCGTAAGCTGATTGATGAGTCAGGCCGTGACATTCGCCTTGAGATTGATGGCGGCGTGAAGGTTGATAACATCCGTGAAATCGCAGAAGCGGGCGCAGATATGTTCGTTGCGGGTTCAGCTATCTTCAATCAACCAGATTACAAAGAAGTGATTGATGAGATGCGTGCAGAGCTTGCAAAAGTAAACGCATAATCGTAAAACTACAGATAGATTGAATATTAAGGGGCTAATTTGCCCCTTTTTTACGTCTTATAGCTCAACTCATAAGACGAACATAATAAATAGGAAAGTAAGATGTCATTAAGCTCAATAAAACTGATCGCCTTTGATTTGGATGGAACCTTGTTAGACAGCGTGCCTGATTTGGCCGTTGCTGCTGACCAAGCTTGTCAGGAGTTGGGTTTCCCTTCAGTGAGCGAAGAACAAGTTCGCGACTACGTAGGTAATGGTGCTGATGTTCTTATCGGACGTTCACTCAGCCGTAACTTGACGGTTGACCCAAGCCTAGAGCCAGAGCTACTGAAAAAAGCACGCATCCTGTTTGAT
The DNA here is from genome assembly GCF_041474195.1 of Vibrio sp. 10N.222.52.C3. Lineage (NCBI taxonomy): Bacteria > Pseudomonadati > Pseudomonadota > Gammaproteobacteria > Vibrionales > Vibrionaceae > Vibrio > Vibrio sp. 10N.222.52.C3. The sequence continues at coordinate 44,372 of NZ_JBFRTQ010000073.1, forward strand.
GATTTCTATGAGCAGGGCGGTCACAAGCTAAGTCACCTTTACCCATCGGTTAAAGAGACGCTGGCTGAGCTGGATAAAGCCGGCTTCACTATGGCGCTGGTTACCAACAAGCCATCGAAGTTTGTACCAGACGTACTGGCGCAACACGGTATTGATAAGTACTTTGTTGATGTGTTGGGTGGCGACTCTTTCCCAGAGAAAAAACCGAACCCAGTCGCTCTGAACTGGTTGCTAGAAAAGCACAATGTAAAAGCGGAAGAGATGTTGATGGTTGGCGATTCAAGCAACGACATTAAAGCGGCTAAGAATGCAGGTTGTCACTCGTTTGGTCTGACTTACGGTTATAACCACGGCGAGCCGATTTCAGCATCAAACCCTGACTATGTCGCGGATAACGTCGCGCAATTACTAGATGTCGTTCTAGTTTCAGCATAAAGCGGACAAAAGTTAGCTAACCTACTAGCAAAATACTTATCAATGAGTACACTGGATGAGCCGTACAGAAGAGCTGTGCGGCTTTTCTATATTTAAGTTAAGAAGCTAAGCGTTCAATAAACTTAGCGAATAAGCAAAGGAATTAAAACCATGAGCAAGCCCATCGTATTGAGTGGTGTTCAACCATCTGGTGAACTAAGTATCGGTAACTACTTGGGTGCTCTACGTCAATGGCAACAGATGCAAGATGATTACGATTGCCAATACTGTGTTGTAGACCTTCACGCAATTACGGTTCGCCAAGATCCGAAAGCACTGCATGAAGCGACTCTAGACGCACTAGCAATCTGTCTTGCTGTCGGTGTTGATCCAAAGAAGAGCACGCTATTTGTTCAGTCACACGTACCAGAGCATGCTCAACTTGGTTGGCTTCTTAACTGTTACACACAAATGGGTGAACTGAGCCGTATGACTCAGTTTAAAGATAAGTCTGCACGTCACTCAAACGACGTAAACGTAGGCCTATACGACTACCCAGTGTTGATGGCTGCAGACATCCTGCTTTACGGTGCTCATCAAGTGCCTGTAGGTAGCGACCAGAAACAACACTTAGAGTTAGCGCGTGATATCGCAACTCGCTTCAACAACATCTACGGTCCTGAAACGCCAATCTTCCAAGTACCAGAACCTTACATTCCAACAGTGAATGCACGTGTAATGAGCCTGCAAGATGCGACGAAGAAGATGTCTAAGTCAGACGACAACCGTAAGAACGTGATTACTTTGCTAGAAGAACCTAAGTCGATCATCAAGAAGATCAACAAAGCGCAAACCGATGCAGAAACACCACCACGCATTGCTCACGATTGGGAAAACAAAGCGGGTATCTCTAACCTAATGGGTCTGTACTCTGCAGCGACAGGTAAAACGTTCGAAGAGATCGAAGCGCAGTACCAAGGCGTTGAAATGTACGGTCCGTTCAAGAAAGACGTAGGCGCAGCATTGGTTGAGATGCTTGAGCCGATTCAAGCTGAATATCACCGTATCCGTGCTGATCGTGCTTACATGGACGCAGTAATGAAAGCGGGTGCAGAAAAAGCCTCTGAGCGCGCAGCCGTGACACTGAAAAAAGCATACGAAGCAGTCGGTTTTGTTACTCGCCCGTAGGGTGAGCTAAAGCCACTCGTTTCAGAATTGAAGCCCAAAGTAGACGCTGTTTACTTTGGGCTTTTTAGTGCCCGTTCTATTTGCTCTCCCAGTAAATCTCTTGTTTGAATTGATGATCTAAGCATTATCTCGCTAACATATTCATAATATTAATGCTGTGTAGGCGATCTTATTACTTCTCTTTGGAGTTTATAAAATCTTGCTTATTTCTATTTATGTTGGAAATACATAACGTGCCAAACAATTGATGATTATTAAGTGATAAGTTCCTCATTTTCTTGCTAACTGACTTATTCCTTTCATAAATAAACCTGATAGTTACCACAAAATACATGACTGCCCATAGACGGCAGTAACTATAAATCGATGAACTCAGGTGAAACGGATGGCTCTTTTACACAAACCTTCATTGCTAGCAGTGGCAATTGGTAGCTTGCTAACAGCAAGTGCACACGCTGATTTGTTTATTTCACAATATGTGGAAGGCGGCAGCTACAACAAAGCGGTTGAGATTGCTAATAACGGCGATAGCAGCATGAATTTAGATGGTTACTCGCTGGCGAAGTCTGCGAATGGCAACGGCTCATGGGGCGCCACTTTACCTTTAGATGGACACGTTTTAGCGCCTGGTGAGGTACTTGTTGTCGCTCATACGAGTGCGAGTGATGAGATTAAAGCCGTCGCTGACATTCTCAATGCGTCGATTGCTAACCATAACGGTGACGACCCGCTGGCTATCTTGAATTCAGATAACTCGGTACACGATATTGTTGGTTTGATGGGCGATGTGGATTGGGGTAAAGATGTTACTTTGGTTCGAGCGACACAAACACCTTCTGCGACATTCGATGCTTCACAGTGGGTGTCGTTACCAAAAGACAGCATTGAAGGCTTAGGTTCATTAGACAGTGTTGAACTGCCAGAAGCGTTCACTTGTACACAAGATGGCTCTGACCCAGTATTCACAACCATTCAAGAGATCCAAGGCGAGGGTGCAACATCGCCGTTCATTGATGGCTATCCTTACATCACTGACGATGAGTATTTCGTCAAAGGTGTTGTGAGTGCGGTGACTACAGGCATAACCAAAGGTTTCTACCTGCAAGCACTTGATGATGACTTCAATTCAAGTACTTCTGAAGGTCTATTTATCCACACGAATCAATCGAGCTCAGAACTGGCTGCGGGCGACGTAGTGTGTGTGAAAGGTAAGGTTCAAGAATATTACAGCCATACTCAGCTTAAAGTTGAAAACAACCAATGGCTAAAACAGGGCGAACAACAAGCACCTGAAGCAACGGCGATAGAAGCGCTAGACAGTGATGAGAACTTTGCTGCAACGCTTGAACGCTACGAAGGCATGTTGGTGAAAACGACCGAAGCGCTTGATATGCGTGTGACTCGTACCTTTGGCTATGACTACTCAGGTCGTCGTAACAACATGGTACTGGTGCATGAGCGTATTAACATGCAACCGAACCAGCTTTTCGCAGCAGGTTCTGAAGACGCGAAACAACAAACGGAAGATAACGCAGACCGTCGTCTTTTCGTTGAAACCGATCAAAAAGCGGGTGATGGACAAGTTCCTTTCTATCCAGACTTTGGCCGTACCGATATTGATCAAGATGGTTCAACAGAAGACTATATTCGTATTGATGACACCATTGTTGGTCTAGAAGGCGTACTTACCTACAGCTACGGTGAGTACCGCTTAGTGACAACTAACCAGATCTCGGCTGAAAACTTTGTTCGTAACGATCCGCGTACCGATAAACCAGACATGGACGAAGGCGACCTTCGCATCGCGACTTTCAATGTTTTGAACTACTTCAACTCTCCATTTGGCGGTGACGCGAACCAACACGGCAACAACCGTGGTGCGAACACCATCACCGAGTTTGAGATGCAGCAAGAGAAGATTGTGAATGCGATTCTTCGCTTAGACGCTGACATTATTGGTTTGATGGAAATTGAGAACAACGGCTTTGGTGAAGGCTCTGCCATTCACCAGCTCGTTATCCAACTGAATGATCGCATTGAGCGTAAGAAAGACCGCTATACCTTTGTAGCTGTCGATTCGAACGAAGATGGTGTGACCGACGAGATGGACTCGATTGGTACTGATGTCATTACAACAGGTGTTATCTACCGTAAGAAAGTAGTTAAGCTTAAAGACAGCCGTGTTATAGCTATGCCAAGCCAACAAGCACCAGAAGTGTTAGACGATTCAGGTAAGGTGATTGAAGATGGTAAGAACTACCAGCGTGACTCGTTAGCGCCAACCTTCAAGGTTAAAGGTACCAAAGAGAAACTCACCGTAGCGATTAACCACTTTAAATCGAAAGGCTCTAAGTGTTGGGAAGATGCAGCACCGGTTGAACAGGGCGGTCAAGGTGGTGTTGATGCCGACAAGCAAGGCTCATGTGAGAACTTCCGTGTTGCTGCAGCAGTTGCTTTGGGTGAAGCGCTAGACGGCATCAAAGGCCATAAAGTGATTCTGGGGGATATGAACTCGTACGGCATGGAAGATCCAATGCTGGTGCTTACGGATTACTCTGAAGAGAAATACGGTAAGCAAATCAAAGCGGCGCGTAACACTTACATTGACGGCGTCGAGCAGTTTGGTGATAACGGTGCGGTGATTACTAAGAACTACGGCTACATTAATGCTGTGGCTCAAAAGCACCCGGACAGCTGGAGCTACTCATACAATGATGAAGTTGGTGCCTTGGATCATTTGTTGATCAGTGACAGCCTGAAAGATAGGGTTGTCGATGCGACCGATTGGCACATCAATGGTGGTGAGTCGACGTTGTTTGACTACAACGAAGAGTTCAAAGGTGACCTACCTAAGTACCAAGATCACTTCCGTTCATCGGATCATGATCCTGCTGTTCTTGAACTGCGAGTAGGTGGTTCATTTGGCTTCGGTGCTCTGATGTCACTATTTGGTTTAGCAATGTGGCGTCGTCGCAAGTAGCTCAATCACAAATAGATTGGCTTGCTATACAAGCAAGCCAATGCAGATAACTTAAGGCTATCTGTAAATAATTAAGGTCAACTTAGGTTGGCCTTAATTGTTGACGAAATGCAGTTTCCACTTGCCTTTCGCCATGGGTATTGCACAATACCGCCCCTATATCTCCCAATCATTTAGTATTTAGCAAACGATTTCGACCCATGTTACTTATCATCGATAACTACGACTCTTTTACCTATAACTTGTATCAGTATTTCTGTGAGTTAGGGGTAACTGTAAAAGTTGTTCGCAACGATGAGATTGATATTGCCGGTATTGAAGCGCTGAATCCTAGCCATCTTGTTATCTCGCCAGGCCCTTGTACGCCTGATGATGCGGGAATCTCTCTGCAAGTCATTGAACACTTCGTGGGTAAACTGCCGATCTTAGGTGTGTGTCTTGGTCATCAAGCCATTGCTCAAGTGTTTGGTGGTGAAGTAGTGCGAGCCAGACAAGTGATGCACGGTAAAACCTCTCCAATACGCCACAATGGTAAGAGCGTTTTTCAAGGGCTTAATAACCCTCTAACTGTGACACGTTACCATTCCCTAGTGGTGAAAAATGGCACGCTTCCTGACTGCTTTGAACTGACGTCTTGGACGGAATTTGAAGATGGCAGCATGGATGAGATCATGGGTTATCAACACAAAACCTTGCCGATTGATGCCGTCCAATTTCACCCTGAATCGATTAAAACAGAGCAAGGACACCAGCTTCTTGCTAACTTCTTAGCGCGTTGAGTGTTTAAATTTGGCTTTTCATTCGTTCAAATAAGCCAGTTAAACGTATTACCTCGTTCGTTAAGCGTTTTAATTCGGGCGCGCCGCGTCTTCATCCCTCTGACGCCGATCACTTTTTATAACATTTCTCCCTCTTCAGGCTAAGTTTTTAGTCTATGCAATATTATTCGCCTTATTTCCTCTCGACCCCCTTATACCGCTGTACCAGTAAGGCTTTGCTGTTGATGGATAGACGTTTAGTTAAAAAAAGCTTCATAAAACAGATTGTTTGATGCATAAATAGTCATAGGTAGTGACGTTTAGCTGGTTGTTAGGGATGGCTAAAGAATAATCTACTATTGAAAAGGTTAATTAAATGTAAATATAATGCTGCAGCGGGATTATGGCGGGACAAAATATCTTTATCTCACTTATGAACCATTACGCTTATTTGCGAAGCTTGCGGTATCGAGAAGGAATGTACGATGACAGTGGAAAATAATGTAGAACGTAGTCTTTTTAATGAGGTGATGGTGCCTTGTTATAACCCAATGGAAATGATCCCGGTAAAAGGGGAAGGCGCACGCGTTTGGGACCAACAAGGCCGAGAGTATATCGACTTTGCTGGTGGTATCGCTGTGAGCTGTTTGGGTCACTGTCACCCAGCAATGGTTAATGCTGTTACCGAGCAAGCAAACAAGATTTGGCACCTAAGTAATGTAATGACTAACGAACCTGCACTGCGTCTAGCGAAGAAGCTAACTGACGTATGTTTTGCAGAAAAAGTATTCTTTGCGAACTCTGGTGCAGAAGCGAACGAAGCAGCACTTAAGCTAGCTCGTCGTTGGGCTGCGGATGTTCACGGTCCTGAGAAATCTGAAATCATTGCATTCAAACAAGGTTTCCACGGTCGTACTTTCTTTACTGTAACTGTAGGTGGTCAAGAAGCTTATTCTGACGGCTTCGGTCCTAAACCGGGCGATGTAACTCACCTGCCTTACAATGATATTGCCGCGCTAGAAGCGCACATCTCTGATCGCACATGTGCAATCATGATGGAACCTCTGCAAGGTGAGGGTGGCATCATCTCTCCAACCTCTGAGTTTGTGAACACGGTTCGTGAGCTGTGTAACAAGCACAATGCATTGTTGATTTTTGATGAAGTACAAACAGGTAATGGTCGTACTGGTAACTTCTATGCTTACCAAGGTCTGGGCGTGACGCCAGACATTCTAAGCACAGCGAAGTCTCTAGGTGGCGGTTTCCCTATCGGCGCAATGCTGACGACGTCTGAACTGGCTACACACCTTAAGGTTGGTACGCACGGTTCTACATACGGTGGTAACCCACTGGCGTGTGCGGTAGCTGAAGCAGTGGTTGACGTAGTTAGCCAACCTGAGACTCTAGAAGGCGTAAAAGAGCGTGAAGCGCTATTCCGTGATGGTCTAACTAAGATTAACGACAAATACCAAATTTTCAGTGAGATTCGTGGTAAAGGCCTATTGTTAGGTACTGCACTGAATGACGAATGGCAAGGGCGTGCGCGTGACGTATTAGTAGCAGCAGGCGAGCAAGGCCTAATGGTACTGGTTGCGGGTGCAAACGTGGTTCGTTTTACTCCATCACTGGTTATCACTAAACAAGAAATTGAAGAAGGTTTATCAAAACTAGACAAAGCAATCGCTACGCTAGTTTAGCCTGAGCGGCGTCATAGGAATGATCGCCATTAGAGCGATCTCATGACGTACTGCTAAAGGCCCAAGCTTCTGGTTTTGGGCCTATTTTGCATCTGGAGGGAATATTGATGCTAGTTGTTCGCCCAATAAAACTGTCTGATTACGATGCGCTGCACACCTGTGCAGTTGAATCAGGTCATGGATTCACATCTCTTCCGGTTAACGAAGAATTGTTAACTAACCGAATTACCCATTCTGAATACAGCTTTGCGAAAGCAGACGTGACCGAACCCGGTGATGAAGGCTATCTAATGGTGGGTTTCGACGCTGAAACTGGCGAAGTTGCTGGTACAACGGGTATCGAAGCTTCCATTGGCTGGGATGTGCCTTTTTACTCGTACCACATCAGTAAAGTGGTTCACTCTTCACAGCGCCTTAAAGTGAATAACGTGGTTAAGCTGTTGACGTTTGGTAATAACTACACAGGCTGCAGCGAAATTTGTACGCTGTTCTTACGTCCTGATTACCGCAAAGGCTTAAACGGTCGACTGATGTCTAAGTGTCGTTTCCTACTGATGGCTGAGCACCCAGAGCGTTTCTCAAAAACGATCTTTGCTGAGATGCGTGGTGTATCAGATGCGGAAGGCAATTCTCCTTTCTGGCAATGGCTGCAAGAACATTTCTTCTCGATTGACTTCACGCTTGCCGATTACCTAACCGGTATTGGTAAGAAAGGCTTCATTGCTGACCTAATGCCTAAGCTACCTATCTACGTGAACCTACTGAGCAAAGAAGCTCAAGCGGTGATCGGAGAGGTACATGACAATACGCGCCCTGCACTTAAGTTGCTGGAACGTGAAGGTTTCACCAACCGTGGTTATGTCGACATCTTTGATGCAGGCCCAACGGTTGAGTGTGATCTAAGAAACATCGAATCTGTGCGTCACTCAATTCGAGCACAGGTTCAAATTGCAGAGCACTCTAGCTCTAAAGACTTCCTAATTGGTAATACCTCGTTTGAGAACTTCCGCGCAGTAGCCGCGAAAGGTGCGTATGACCAAGCAAGCGACACAGTGATTTTATCATCTGAAGTAGCAAGCGCTCTTGAAGTAAAAGAAGGCGAATTCGTTCGCATGTTGGCTCAATAAGAGCGGCGATTATCTGTCGAAGATTTTAAGGATAGAAGTATGACTCAGTGGATAGCAGGACAGTGGGTGGCAGGTCAAGGTGACGCCATGACATCAGTAAGCCCATACAACAATGAAGTAGTGTGGCAGGGTGATAGCGCGACACCAGCACAGGTTGAATCTGCAGTAGCAGCAGCTCGTGAAGCCTTCTTGGTTTGGAAAAAACTGAGCTTTGCAGAGCGTGAAGCGATCGTGTTGAACTTTGCTGAGAAAGTTAAAGAGAACAGCGAAGAAATCGCGCAAATCATCGCGAAAGAGACGGGTAAACCGATTTGGGAAACTCGCACTGAAGCGGGCGCAATGGCGGGCAAGATTGCTATTTCAATTCGTGCTTACCATGAGCGTACCGGTGAAGCTTCTCGTGAAGCGGCAGGCAACCAGATTGTACTGCGTCACCGTCCATTAGGCGTGATGGCAGTATTTGGTCCTTATAACTTCCCTGGTCACCTACCTAACGGTCATATTGTTCCTGCACTGCTATCGGGTAATACCGTGGTATTTAAGCCTTCAGAGCAGACACCTTGGACGGGTGAGTTTGCGATGAAATTATGGCAAGAAGCGGGTCTTCCTGCTGGCGTAATCAACCTAGTACAAGGCGCTAAAGAGACAGGTATCGCACTGGCCGATGCTAAAGGTCTTGATGGCGTGCTGTTCACAGGTAGCGCTAATACTGGGCATATCCTTCACCGTCAATTCGCGGGCCAACCGGGCAAGATGCTGGCACTAGAGATGGGTGGCAATAACCCTATGGTGATCAGTGACCAATATGGTGACGCAGACGCAACGGTATACACCATTATCCAATCGGCGTTCATCAGTGCGGGTCAACGTTGTACATGTGCTCGTCGCTTGTATGTTCCAGTTGGCGAGAAGGGCGATCTGCTACTCGACAAACTGGTTGCAGCGACGCAAAAGATTCGTGTTGATCAGCCATTCGCTGAACCTGCACCCTTCATGGGTCCTCAGATCTCTGAAGCTGCGGCTAAGTTCATTCTGGACGCGCAAGCGAATCTACAATCGTTAGGCGGCGTCAGCCTAGTAGAAGCAAAAGCGGGTCAAGCGGCGTTTGTTTCTCCGGGTATTATCGACGCAACCAACATTGCTGAGCTGCCGGATGAAGAGTACTTCGGTCCACTGCTACAAGTGGTTCGTTACCAATCGCTAAAGCAAGCGGTTGAGCTAGCTAACGACACTCGTTTTGGTTTGTCTGCGGGTCTTGTATCAACAGATGATTCTGAATGGGAATACTTCGTTGACCATATCCGTGCGGGTATTGTTAACCGTAACCGCCAGCTAACAGGCGCAAGTGGTGATGCACCATTTGGTGGCCCAGGTGCTTCAGGTAACCTGCGTCCAAGTGCGTACTATGCAGCTGATTACTGTGCTTACCCTATGGCGTCAATGGAAGGTGGTGAAACTCAACTGCCGGCTACGTTTAGTCCAGGTATTGAGCTGTAGTTTTGGCTTTTAAGCTATAACTTGATGAATCACAAGCTTATGAGCTCTAGGTTCATGAATAACAGGTTCATTGGTTAATTGTGTAATAAGGAAGTGGTGTTATCGCTTCCTTTTTCCATCACGTCCGACACCTAGATTGGGCGGTAGATAATAATAGAACAAGTATGTCACAGGCTGATGGCTGCTGACTCTGAGTCCAGCCTCTCCCTCTCTAATCCAAATTACTAGCTTGCTAGAACCTCTGACAAGGAGTCACCATGACGCCCGATCTACTCTTTAAATCACTATGGGACGATTACATTCACAGGCTTTGCCCATCGGCTGAGAAAGTTCATCATCTGCTGAAAGAAGACGAAGCCCTGATTAATGATCACATTGCACTGCGAACTTTCAATGTTGCGCCGCTGGGTATTGAAACACTGGCTAAGCCTTTCCTTGAATTAGGCTACAAGGCTTGTGGCGACTACTTGTTTGAGAGCAAGAAGTTAGTGGCTAAGCACTACGAGCACCCAGACCCAAACCAACCGAAAGTGTTCATTAGTGAGTTGAAGGTAGAAGAGTGTTCAAGTGACTTACAACAGATCGTTGCTAAGTTGGTTGAGCAAGTGGACGCAAGCAAGCTTCAAGGTCATGAGTTCTTATTTGGTGGTCGCCTTTGGGATCTGAGCTTCGCGGATTTCCAAGTTCTAGCAAAAGAGAGTGAATACGCGTCTTGGCTAGCGGCTCATGGTTACGGTGCAAACCACTTTACGGTGAGTGTGAACCAGCTCAATGAGTTCGATGAAGTACAGACTGTGAATGACTATTTGAGTGATTCAGGTTTCACTATCAATGCATCTGGCGGTCAGGTTAAAGGCTCTCCAGAGGTCTTATTAGAGCAATCATCTACAATGGCAGACAAAGTCCCAGTTTCATTTGTTGAAGGCAACGAGGTGATTCCTGGTGGCTTCTACGAGTTCGCTAAGCGTTATGCGATGGCGAATGGTGAGCTTTATACAGGATTTGTTGCAGCATCGGCTGACAAGATCTTTGAGAGCACCAACGGTTAATAAAAGTTACGAGAACGGACTTATCCTAGATATGCGAGTACGCTTCGCTTCGAGGAAGTTTACAAATAGGATTTTGTGAGTTCTTCTCGTATCTCGTATCTCG